>SKVE01000831.1 GCA_007129635.1 Planctomycetaceae bacterium | reverse complement strand
TGACGGAAGCCAGATCACCGAGCAGGGCTTGCACTCGCTACGGGTTGCCGTCGTCGACGATCAGGGAAACGAGGCATCCACGCACGTCCGTTTCTTCGTGCTTTCCGCGACGGATCGAGCTCCGATCTATACGATGGACATGGTCCGTTACCATGTTGAGCGACTGGCGGAACATCCCGAGGTGATGCCGACCCGCAGCGCCGACCAGCAGTTGGTCATCGGCAGGTCGCCCGGATGGGCTCAGGATCCGGAGGTTCCCGAACATGAGGTGTACGGTTTCCAGATCACGGACAGGGAAGCGGACGGAGCCAAGGTGAGCATCGTGCTGGTGGGCGGCAACCATCCTCGCGAACAGACCGGCAGTTGGGCGCTGCAAGGTGCTTTGGATTTCTTGGTCAGCGAGGATCCTCGCGCTGAACAATTGCGTCGTTGGTGTACGTTTTTCGTCTATCCGATGGTCAATCCAGACGGACGCTTCGCGCTTTCCGGCCGCTCGAATCCGGAAATGCAGGCCGAGAAGGTCACCGATCACAATCGAGTGTGGAACACGACGGGACGGTTCTCGACCATCGACATCGTCACCGGGGCGATGCGGGCCGATACGGCGGAAACGGTCCGTTACCTGCTGGCTTTCCACTCGGCGGGCGCCACCTTTTTCTTCACTGGTCCGGAACTGATGACCAGCGCCTACGCCCAGGCGATGACGGCGCGAGAATCGGAGATCAAGCCGCGCCGTAGTGAAGGTCATCCGGGAATGATTAGAAACTGGTCCATGAGCAGCGAGGGGTTGAACGTTCCTTTCGCTTACACGCCGGAACTGGCGGGCGGAGAGAACGTGAAACGTTCGTTGGACGTCGGTCGCTCGTTCATGCTGGCCTTTCACGATCTGATCACAGGCACTGCCGCTCTCGCGGCTGCGGATCAATCGCTGCAACCGGCGGACGATACGCCGCTGAGCGACAGGTACCGCCAGCAAATCCCGGAACGCCAAGCGGGCTTGCAACAGACCCTTGCGGACAAGGAAGCCAGCGTCCATCAAATCCTGGCAGATGTTGACGCGATGTACGATGCCATCAACGACTATCGCGAAGCCCGGGACGTGGCCTCGGAAATCGATAGGCTGCACGAATCGGTTCAACAAATCGTCAAGCGATCACCACTCGATATCGCGACCTGGTTGCACGAACGACTGGATCAACAGGTCCACCAATTGTCAGAAAGCCAGTCCGATCCCGAGGCGGATCTCGCTCAGATCCGCTCCGAGACGCGTCACGGCACCAGTCTGCTGGATACGTTGCAGCAAGCCGAATTTGCCGAGCGTGCTGTTTCCGAATCGAAGGAGATTCTGGAAACGCCTTTTGTTGGGTTCGGCCAACCGGTCCAGAACCGGGTACGGCAACAGCGTGGGCGGCTGGCCGAGTTGCTCGACACCCCTGGCACCTCGGGTGAACAGTATGCGAAAGCAACGGCGGAGTTGAAGGCATCGATCATAGACGGCTGGCAGATCCACGGCCAGCAGCCATTCCCAGCGATCCGCTCCGGTTCACTCAACCGCGAGAACGCCGTGGTCGAAACGGTCACCCAAGCCGATTGGGCGGATGGTCTGTTGATCAACGTCTTGGCCGAACAGGATGGCTTGGCTCCCGTCGCCCGACCAACGCTACGATTTCGTGGCGATGGCGACCATGTTCAGACCGAGTTCGTGCCGGGCGAGACGACGTTGGGACAGCAATTCACGTGGGAGTTCTGGAAGCGATATCGAGTTTTTCAAGATGCCACCGGGTCGTCGGGGAATCGGGGAACCGCGCCTCGGTTCTACACGCAACTGGCCGGCGAGAACGGCCAATTCCGCACGGCGATCGGAGACGCCTACTGGACCTCGACAACACTCGAAGCCCCCGATACGTGGTGCCACATCGCGATCGTGTTCGATGCAGGACAGGTTCGAACCTACGTCGCTGGCAAACTGCAGGACACGCGGGATGAAGTGCAGTTCTCGGGCGACGGCGCGAGTCCTTTGGCGATCGGACGAGGCTTTCAGCAGCAGCGATGGCTGGACGGATCGACTCGGGAACATCGGATCTGGAACGTCGCTCGCAGCCAGTCCGAAATCCAACGCGACAAGCACCGCCGCCTGGAAGCCCAGCAACCGGGACTGGTCGGCTACTGGCGACTGGACGAGGGCCAGGGCGAAACGGCCTACGACCGATCCGCATCGGAGAACCATGGAACCATCGTCGGTGCGGTATGGGAGACGCAAGCCGAACCGGGATTTCGGATCGCTCAGCCGCTTGAACTGGGACAGGGAATCCAGGCCGGCGATGTCACCGTTTCCTGGGAAGTGCCCATCGACGAGGAAGAGACGCCATGTCAGGTGGTGGTTTCCTTTGGGACGAGCGAGGACGCAGCGACGTTCCCTGCATCTTGGATGGCGGCAACCAATGGCGACACGCTCCACGTTCCCGACGAAGCGACCCCGGTCACCGGCCGATACTTATGGTTGAAGCAGGTGTTGACGCCCGATGAATCGACGACCTCCGTCAGGCTTCGACGGATGACTGTGCAGATCCAATAAGCGATCGGCCATGACGATAAATGCCTGTTCCTCAGTTTGCTTGTCGTGTCGCCTTCAGGCGGTTCTGGAACCCGGCAAGAGCCACAGCATCGGACGACTCCCGACCCCGTTGGACAGTTATTTCTCGAACGGTGCTTAGCGACCAACGAGAGCGGCCCAATGCCAGCCGAGCGGTAGCTTGAATTCGGTTGGCGGCCCAGCCGCCCTGGGTCACGGCGTTTGACGCCATTGACGAGCGACCTGTTCGGCTTGCACGCGGTTGGGAAACTCGCGGATCTCGCTCTGGATGGCCGCTCGTTGGTGGTCCGGTACCTCTGCCCTTCGCTGGTCGCGCCAGTGTTCGGCCTGTTGAGGCAACCGGAAGACTTCTGCCATGCGGCGTGGTCGTGGCGAGTCGGGGATGAGGATCAGCACGGTGAAATGGGGCCAGTCCAGGAAGGGGTCGAGGTACGGTTGGCGGTTTAGGTGCAACATGACGCGACGCTCGATGTCCGCCAGGTCGTCGCCGAAGTGCTCTTTGAAGTCTCGCAGATTACCGGGGATCACGCCCGGCGCGACCGCTTGGCCACCGCCCACCAACGGCCCACGCCGCGCCATGGTTTGCACAAAGCGGCGGAACGCTTCGCGTTGATTTTGAGCCAGATAATGCGTTAGCGCCCAGGCCATGGCGTAACCGGTGGATGTCAATCGGGCGGCGCCGATTGTCTGTGCGATCAACTGGCCGTCCGCCGTCTCGGCGGTGCGGCTTTTCAGCAACTGTTCCAGCTCAAACATCCGCAGATCATTGATCTCCCCGGCCCCCTTCCACATCAGCCGGTGATCGGTCGTTGTCGGCGCAAAGTACTCGGCCAACCCCTCGTTCAACCACATCGGCCAAAGACTCAAACGCTGTTGGGCGCCGATGTTGTGCAGGATCTGGTGAGCCCCCTCGTGTGCGATGGTCGCGATCGTCTGCCGTATGGCCAGCTCGGGCCGAACGTTCCACAGATTGGATTCCTCGCACAACGTGATGCGGTTGGTCAGCACATCGTAGTAGGCCACCACGTCGTCGGGGACGCCCATCGCTTGCTGGAATTGTTGCTGAGTGCGATAGACGATCACGACCAGGGGAAACTCGGGAGCCGTTACGTCGATCTTCTGGGCTCGTGAGTAGCGATCGATGCCGCGGAACATGGTCTCTAAGATGCGGCTGGCGATGTTGACGAACGCCTCACTGTTCTGGTGCAGGTAGAGGTAGCGTCGCGTCTGGTGCGTGCTCCAGCCCGGAAATTCGGTGGCGAGCAGTTGTTCCGCCAGAGCATCGCCGTCGAGCGTCTGGAACGGACGCTCGGTCGGCTGACAGTCGTCGGCAGCACGCGCGATCAATCGACCATCGGGCAGCATCAGGACCAGTTGGTCGTCCACCTGCACATGGACGCGGGCGACGACGGGACGGCCGTCATCATCGGCGGCCAGCACGCAGCGATTCGGTTGTTCGATCATTTTCCCGGTGGGGATATCCAGTCCGAACGTGCGCGGCGCGACCCAGGCCGAAGCGTCCGGCGGTGCGGGCGGCTCGTCGGCTCGCGCTACATCGGCCACCCCGAAGGCAGCCAGGGCGATCAGCGGTAGGGCGGTCAGCGGCAGGGCGGCGCAGGAGTTCAAGGTAATGGGCCTCCGTAACAAGCGGTTATTCGGGCACCAGGTCATAGCGGTGGATCTTGCGGTCCAACGTCGATCGCTCGATCCCCAGGATCGCAGCGCTGCGACTCTTATTCCAGCCCTCGGCCTGCAACGTGGCTTGGATGTGCCGTTTTTCCATATCCGCCAACGTCATCGGCTCGAATACGTCGGCCGGCGCGGCCAGTTCGCCGGATTCCCCGGAAGGTGCCAGGTTGGAAAGCATCAGGTC
>SKVE01000476.1 GCA_007129635.1 Planctomycetaceae bacterium | reverse complement strand
TCGAACCCCGGTCATCCAGGCCTTGCAATTCAGCGATCTGCTCGATCAAATCCCGGCGACTCGACCCGATCTGCTGATCGCCAACCGGGATGCGTGCCGCACCGCCCAGCGGTTGGGCATCCCGTTGGTTTGTGCCGGCCGTCCCTTGTGCAGTCACAGCGGAGATAAAGATGTTCTCCAGATTGGCTATCGTGGAGCGCTGCAAATCTTGGATCGGCTGCAAATAGCCTTGATGGCTTCGTCGAACTGATTGCTGCAATCGGTACAGTCTACCAAAAAAACGAAGGTTCTGGCGGGCTGACTATTCACTTGTGGCGTTTCTCATGTTAAATTGGGAAAGTAGGTAGTATTTGCGGCATGTTGATCGCGTCGTGCGATTCTTCACCGCGATTGCCTGCAGTAAGCTACAAACGAGAGGGGTGCCATGAGCCGTTATTTCACAATCTGTTGCCTTGCGATTTTGGGTGTCGCGATTGTCGGTGACACCGTCTACGGTCAGTTGCTGTTTCCTCGTGTCGGTCAGCGGCGTCGAGCTCAGATCCGCAACGAGGTTTATGGCCAAGTCAGTCGCGAATTGAATGCAAAGCTGGATGCGGATCTTCAGCAACAGATGGGCGAGGCCAAGACGGAGCTTCAGTTGGCTGCCGAGCAGCAGGTGGCTCAGGAATCGGAGAAGTTGGAGGCCTATGTCAAGGAGCAGTTGGCTAAGCTGAGCGACGAGACGCAGAAGATGATCGGCGCCGAGATGGAGCAGTTGGCCAAAATGACCGCCGAGGAGATTATCAAGATGCGTGAGGAGGCGACGGCTCACGTTGATTCCGAAGCTGAGCGGTTGGACAAGCAGATTCAGGAGCAGGTGGCTCAGCTAAAGACCGACAACGAATCGAAGCTGCAAAACACGATCGCCAGCTTGAACAGTGCCATCGAGAAGGCGTTGGAAGAGGCCAAGGCGACGTTGCCCGAGCAAATCAAAGCCGACCTGATGCCGGAGATTCAGCAAGCCGTGAAGAGTGAGATGGAAACGCTGAAGCCGGCGGCGGCCGAGGTCCCCGAACCGGCATCGGAGGATGCTCCCAGCGATCAGGACCAGGCGATCCTGACGCCTCCGGTCCGCGTGACCGACGATTCGTCGTCCGAAACGCCGGAATCGGACGAGGATGGCTCCGAGGACGCCACCGACGCCTAGCCCCCCCGGTACAACGCATCGGGCGTTTTTCGGGCGGGAACGGGCGTTTGCACGGAGGGCACATGTGCGGCATCACCGGCGCGATCTGGAGCGATCCTGACAGGGCGATCCATCCGCCGGTGCTGCAGCGGATGACGGACGTTTTGCGGCACCGAGGACCGGACGACGAAGGCACTTATCAGAGCGAGTACCAGTGCCAGTCGCCGGACGGGTCGGTGCCGGGTGTGGCGTTAGGATTTCGCCGCCTGTCGATTATCGATGTCGGCGGCGGCCGTCAACCGCTGTCCAACGAAGACGACACGGTGTGGGTGGTCTTCAACGGCGAGATCTACAACTTCCTGGAACTGCGTCATCGGCTGGAAGGCGCCGGCCACCGCTTCCGGACTCGCAGCGATACCGAGACGATCGTCCATCTGTACGAGGACGAGGGCCTGGACTGTTTCCGCCACTTCAATGGCATGTTCGCCATCGCGATCTGGGATCGGCCTCGTCGGCGGCTGGTGCTGGGACGCGACCGTCTGGGGAAAAAACCCCTGTATTTTCTGCAGCAACCGGGGCGTCTGGCCTTTGCCAGCGAATTGAAGAGCCTGCTGGAGATCCCCGGGGTGGCTCGCGATGTGGACCCCACGGCTGTGGATCAGTACCTGACCTACCAGTACGTCCCTCATCCGCGTACGATTTTTCGTGGGATCAGCAAGTTACCGCCGGGGCATCTGGCGGAGTATGACGGCGATCGACTGCGAGTCCAATCGTACTGGGAGCCCGATTTTCAGCAGGAGATTTCGATCGACGAACCGGAGGCTTGCGAGCGTTTGCGTGAGCTGCTGGAATCGTCGGTCGCCATGCGATTGCAGAGCGAGGTACCGTTAGGCGCCTTTTTGTCGGGGGGGGTGGATTCGTCGTTGATCGTCGCCATCGCCCAGCAGAAGATGCAGCGGCCGATGAAGACGTTCTCGATCGGGTTTCCCATCGCGCAATACGACGAGACGCATTATGCTCGACGCGTGGCTCAGCATCTGAAGACCGAGCACCATGAATTCCAGGTCACGCCGGCCGGGATGGAGATCCTGCCGCAGCTTGTCTGGCACTATGACGAGCCCTTTGCGGACAGTTCGGCCATCCCGACGTGGTATGTTTCCCAGCGGACTCGCGAACATGTGACGGTGGCGCTCAGTGGTGATGGGGGCGACGAGTTATTCGCCGGCTATCCTCGATACCAGGCGGTTGCTTTGGCGGCTGGATTGGATCGATTTTGGCCGCTGCGAGTCGTGTTTGGGGCTGGATTCTGGCAGTCGCTGCCTTCCTCGACTCGCCAAAAGTCCGCCCTGCGGCGTTTAAAGCGATTCTGTGAAGTGCTGCGTACGCCGCCTTTGCAGCGTTATCTGGATTGAATCGGGATCTTCAAGGATTCGCAGCGTGCGGAACTGTACACCGACGAATTCCGCCGCACCGTGCCAGACGAACACCCGGCCGTTTTTCTCCAGCAAGCCTATGCCCGCTGTGATCGACGCGATCCGGTCACTGCCTTTTCGTTGACCGATCTGACCACGTACCTGCCCTGTGACCTGATGACCAAGGTCGATATCGCCTCGATGGCCCATTCGCTGGAATGCCGTCAACCGTTTTTGGACTACCGGCTGGTCGAGTTCGCCGCTTCGTTACCCAGCCATTTGAAGTATCGAAGGGGACGTGGCAAACGCTTGTTGCAAGCCGCGTTTGGCCATCTGTTGCCCCGAGAGATCTGGACGCGGAAAAAGATGGGATTCGGCGTGCCGATCGAGGACTGGTTCCGCCACGATCTGAAGGAGTTGACCCATGATGTGCTGCTGGGTTCCACCAGCGTCCAGCGGGGCTATTTCCGTCCCGACGTGGTTCGACAGATGGTCCAACGTCACGAGTCCGGATCGGCCAATTTCGCTTATCCTTTGTGGAGCCTGTTGGTTTTGGAACTATGGCTTCAGCGCTGGTGCGATGGGCATCTTCCAGCGGCCCCGGTTTAACGGGTACAATGCAATCGGTTGATGACGGCGTTGGTCGCATGTTGCGGCCTGCCATCAACCCGTTCCCGCTACCGCAGAAACGGAGGTCGGCACCATGAAAGACACCTTGGCGGTCATCCTGGCCGGCGGGCGAGGAGAACGCCTGGAGCCTTTGACGCGAGATCGAGCCAAGCCGGCGGTCCCGTTCGGCGGCGCGTACCGGATCATCGATTTTACGCTCTCGAATTGCCTGAACAGCGGCCTGATGCGCATGCTGCTGTTGACTCAGTTCAAATCGATGAGTCTGGATCGCCATATCGATCTCGGCTGGCGGCGTTTCTTCTGCCGAGACCTGGACCAATTCATCGACATCGTCCCACCCCAACAGCGCATTGATCGAGGTTGGTACGAGGGCACCGCCGATGCCGTCTACCAAAACATCTACACGATCGAAAAAGAGAACCCGCAATACGTGGTGATTCTGGCCGGCGACCACATCTACAAGATGGATTATGCCCGGATGCTGAACAGCCACATCGAACGCGATGCGGATGTGACCATCGGCGTCTTTCATGTCCAGGTGGAAGAGGCGGCTCGACAATTCGGCATCATGGAAATCGACGCTTCGCACCGTGTGATCGGGTTCGAGGAAAAACCCGAGCATCCCAAGCCGATTCCCGGCGACGAACAGTACTGCCTGGCATCGATGGGGATCTACGTGTTTCGAGCCGATTTCCTGTTCGAACAATTGCTGGAAGACGCCAACCGCCCAAACAGCAAACGCGATTTCGGACGCGATATCATCCCGGCGATCATCGATCGCCATCGTGTCTATGCTTTTTCTTTTCACAACGAGACCGGTCGGCCGACGTACTGGCGAGATGTCGGGACGTTAGACGCGTTCTATGCCGCGAATATGGATCTGGTGTCGGTCGAACCGGCATTCAACTTGTACGACGAACAATGGCCCATTCGCACCTACCAGCGAGTGCTTCCGCCGCCGAAGTTCGTCTTTCGCGGCGGCGATCATTCTCAGCGGATCGGGCAGGCGCTGGACAGCATCGTCTGTTCCGGCTGTGTCGTGTCCGGGGGGACCGTGCACGGCTCGATCCTCGGGCCGCAGGTGCGCATCAATAGCTTCAGCGAAATCCACGACTCGCTGCTGTTCGATAACGTCAAAGTGGGACGGTATTGCCGAATCCGCCGCGCGATCATCGACAAGGATATCGAAATCCCCGAACACACCGATATCGGCTACGATTTGGAGAAGGATCGCCAACGCGGTTTCAAGATTACCGACAAGGGTATCGTCGTGATTCCGAAAGTGGACAATCTGTCGGAGATGCTACAGCGGGCACCCTGATACGTCTCCGCGACGGGTGCGATGGTTTTCAAGGATAAGGATCGATATTTTTTGAAGGGACCAGCAAGATGGAAATGATCCAGCGACAATGCAATCGATGGTGGATCGTGGGAATGATCGGAATCCTTGCGTGGGCAGCCAATGCAGCGAACTCGGCGGCCGATATCACGGAACCGTCGAAGGCCAGCGTCCAGAAGTCCGACTTCGGTCAGATGCCGGACGGTTCGCCCATCGAGCTTTACACGTTGACCAACGCGTCCGGCATGCGGGCGACGGTCATGAATTATGGAGCGACGCTCACGTCGGTCCAGGTCCCCGACCGGGACGGACGCATGGACAATGTGACCCTGTATTTGGACACCAGCGAAGATTATCTACGCGGACACCCGCTGTTCGGATCGGTCGTCGGCCGTTACGCCAACCGGATCGCCGGCGCCAGCTTTCGGCTGGACGACGTCCGTTACGAACTGACGCCGAACGCAGGCGTTCATCACATCCACGGTGGTCGCGAGGGCTTCCAACGTCTGCTGTGGAAAGCCGAACCGGTCCAACGCGATCAAGCGGTCGGCGTACGGCTGACACACACCAGCCCCGATGGGCACGAAGGCTATCCAGGCAACCTGGATGTCACCGTGCTGTACGAAGTGACGGACGACAACCATTTGCGGATGGAGTATTGGGCAGTCACCGATCGACCGACGGTGGTGAACCTGACAAATCACGCCTACTGGAATCTGGGCGGCGCCCACGCAGGCGAGGTCCTCGGGCATGTCCTGACCTTGAACGCCGACGCGTATCTGCCCGCCGACCAGCAGAAGATTCCCACCGGCGAAATCCGACCGGTCGAGGAGACCGTCATGGATTTTCGACAACCGCGACGGATCGGCGAGCGGATCGATCGGGTCGAGGACAAGAACTACGATCACTGCTATGTGCTGAACAAGCCGACGGACCAACGGCTTTCGTTTGCGGCTCGAGTGGTCCATCCGCCCACGGGCCGCGTGATGGAAGTCTTTACGACTCAACCAGGTGTCCAATTCTTCACGGCCAGCTTCCTGTCCGATCGTTTCCAGGGCAGCGGCAGACCCTATGGTCCTTATCACGGATTCTGCTTGGAAACACAGCACTACCCTGATTCGCCCAATCGCCCCCATTTCCCATCGACCGTCCTAAGACCGGGTGAAAAGTACCACGAATTGACGATCCACAAGTTCTCTGTCCAGTAGGCAACGGGCTCCGTTTTCACGGTGGATTTGACGCAAGGGGGCCCTGAACGACGGCAAATTTGACATCGGGAAGAAATTGGCGAAAATTAACAAATGGGCACGGAGTTGCGTCAGGATGGTGTTGTGTCGGTTTCCTACGAACGAGACACGGGCGACAAGCCAGTTTTTCAAGGGGGTGTAGGATGAGCAACAAAAGTCAAAGGATCGATCGCGAATTGGCGGGCTTGCGAACCGCCTTGCACGATTTGTTGTGCAAATTGGGCACTCTTCTGGAGGACATTGCCGAGGCTGATGTGGATGAACACTATCATCAGCCAGCCGTCCCGATCGAAGATGTTCCCCAGATGCTGAACGAATTGGCCTGCAAGCTGCGGAACCTGTTCGATTTAGAGGAAGATGAACGGCATCTGTCGGCTTTGTCGCAGTGTCGTCCGGAGCTGCGAGTACGGTTCGAGGAGTTGAATGCCGAGCATCCCGAGTTGCTCGACCAGTTGGACCACCTGCACGAGCTGGCGGGAACGACGATCTGTCCGGCTTCGACTTGGGACGACATCGACCACCAGTACCGTGGGCTCGAGCGCCGCTTGGTCAATCATCGGCGCAACGAAGAGCAGCTTCTGGCTCAGGCCGGCCGGCCCATCTGACGCCCGTCGATCGGCAACATTCCGGTAGAACGGGCACTCCTGCCCGTCGTGAGCGGAACACGGGCAAGAGTACCAGGTAGGTCGGTTTTTGCGAGGATCGATGCTTTGTGGAAAGGGACGTAGCGATGCAAGGTGCGGTTCTTGTTTTGGTGCTGTTGGTTTCGGTCGCCGGTGCTGCCGAAGTTCCGCAGCCGATCTGGGTCGAGGCGGAGAGCTTTGACTGCGTTGGCGGTTGGCGACGTGATACGCAGCATGTCGACACCATGGGATCGGTCTATCTGTTGGCCACCGGTCTGGGACGACCGGTCGACGATGCCGTCACACATGTTAAGATTCCCGCTGCGGGCCAGTACCACTTGTGGGTGCGTTGTCGCGATTGGCTGCCCAGCCATAGCCCCGGCCGATTCCGCGTTCTGGTCGGCAGTCGATCGTCAAGCGAATTGGGACGCGCCTCGGATGACGCTTGGCGCTGGCAACACTCTGGAACGTTCGATCTGCCGCAAGGTCAGGTCGAACTCCGCATCCAGGACTTGACCGGCTGGTGGGGTCGTGTGGATGCCGTGGTGCTGGCGGGCGACGGGTTCCAACCGGCCGATCAGCCCGACGACTTGGCCGCGCAACGGGTGAAATTCGGCGGCGTGTCTCGTAAGGTCCAGGAGCTGGACCCGTTCGATGTGGTCGTCGTGGGCGCTGGCCCCAGCGGGTTGGGCGCCGCCGTGGCCGCCGCGCGCCACGGGGTGCGTGTGGCCTTGATTCAAGACCGGCCGGTGGTGGGCGGCAACAGTTCCTCGGAGATCCGTGTTCCGCCGATGGGCTATCTGGGCAGTCCACCGGACCGAGTCAACGTGACCGGGTTGTGCGAAGAGTTCTTTCCCACGCCGCAAGGCTGGAATCGCTATGCTGACTCGCAATGGATGGAAGCGATCGTCCGCGCCGAGCCGCACATCGGGCTGTTTCTCCATACACGGGCCATCGGCGTTCGCATGAAGGGCGCGGCGGCAGAACCGTTGGAGCCCGGCCAGTCGGGCCAGCCGGGCGAGATCGAGGCCGTGCTGGCGGTCGACGTGCGGACGGGCCAACGCCTGGCGTTCCGGGCACCCGTGTTCCTCGACACGACGGGGCATGCCTGGATCGGTTACTATGCCGGAGCGGAATACCGCGTGGGCGAGGAGGCTCGTGACGAATTCGGCGAAACCCTTGCCCCGGTGCAGCCCACGCCACGCACGCAAGGCAATTCGCTGTACCAGGCGGAAATCGTCACCCGCGACCACCCCGTTCCCTTCGATTGCCCCGAATGGGCGTACCTGTGGCGCGAGGACGCCGATTTTCAACCGCGCGGCGACCATCGGCGCTTGCCCGACGTCCGCAGGCCCGAAAACTTCGACCGGCCGGCGCGTGGCCGAGGCCGCAATCCGGGCGACGATCCCGACGGCGCGGTCGTCCGCCGCTGGTGGGTCGAATACGGTGGGATGCGGGATACCGTGGCCGATGCCGAACCCATCCGCGACGAGCTGCTGAGGATCAATCTGGGACTCTGGAACTATGCCAAGAACCACAACCCGGCCACTCGAAAGAAAAACGCCCACCGGGAACTCGTCTGGTTGAACTTCGTGCCCGGCGTCCGCGAGAGTCGACGATTGATGGGGCCGTATGTGATGAGCCAACGGGACTACGATCAACGCGTGGTCCACGACGACACGATCGCCTTTACCGACTGGGGGCCGGACCTCCATCACCCGGAAGGTTTCTGGGTGGCGGGCAACGACTGTATCCACGTCTATGGTGGTCGACGAGTCAGCATCCCGTACCGCACGCTGTACTCGCGAAACATCAACAACCTGATGATGGCTGGCCGCTGCCACTCGGCCACGCACATCGCCATGGGCGGAACCCGCGTCATGCGGCCCTGCCTGGCCATGGGCCAGGCCGTCGGCACAGCCGCTGCGATCGCGGTAACGCACGAGACGACTCCCGCAGGCGTCTACCAACGGCACTTGACCAGCCTGCAGCAAACATTGTTAAAGGACGGGTGCTATCTGCTCGGGGTGCGCAATGAGGACCCCGCCGATCTCGCTCGGTCCGCCGCCGTGTCTGCCTCGTCCGCCGCCGAAGGGATGTCGGCGCCGAAGGTGGTCAACGGCCTGAGCCGGGTGCTGGGCGACGACCGAAACGCCTGGCTTGCCGATGGCCAGGCGCCGCACTGGATCGCTCTGGCATTCGAGCAGCCGCGATCGGTAAACGTCGCCCACATCACCTTCGAACAACGGGCGGTCCCGGTGCGGATCGAAACGCATCGCAGCGGCGGGTGGGAACCAGTCGGCCGGATCACGCGACTGGACCAGCGTCGGTACGTCGTACCGCTGGAAACCGTCACCACGGATCGTGTCCGCTTCGTGTTCGCTCGCCCGACGGCCGTTTGCGAGATCCGTCTGTACCAGGAATCGCAGGATGTGCTGCAAGCGATCCAACGTAGAAGCGAATTGGTTGGCCCACGGCACGATGACCCGCGTCCCGATCTACCGGGCGTATTCCTGGACGATCAGCAGGCGGCTGCGAAGGGAGTTTGGGTCGAGTCGACGTTCGGGGGCAAGTATCTGGTGTACGGTTACATGCACGACAACAACCAAGACAAAGGGGATGCCTGGTTGGAATTCCACCCGGGAGTCACCGGCCGCTTCGAAGTCCGCTTGGCCTACGTGGCGTATGACAACCGAGCGACCAACGTCCCGGTCACGATCTCACACGTCGACGGCGAAACCACCGTCCACATCAATCAGCGGCTCGCCCCGCCCCTCGACGGCCGATTCATCAGCTTAGGATCGTTTCCACTGGACGAGCGCTCCACCATCCGTATCGCCAACACCGACACCGACGGCTACGTCGTCGTCGACGGTCTGCATCTGCTGCCGTAAAAGGTCCGGTGGTCCGGTGGTCCGGTGGTGTCGCTTCGCTCGACCACCGGCTAATGGCTGCGATCCCCTACGGGATCGACCCCGTCCCGCCGATTCCACCAAGAAATACCTGGCCGGGCGATTAGGGGTCGCCAAAGCCGTCGTCGTCGATGGTCGTGCCCCAAACGTCGGTCGGCGTATCCCAGGCGTCGGTGGTCGTATCCCAGGCGTCGGTGGTCGTGCTCCAGGCATCGGTGGTCGTATCCCAAGCGTCGGTGGTCGTGTGCCAGGCGTCGGTGGTCGTGCTCGGCGGACCATCGGTCGAATCGATACTGACCGTAGCAGCAGGCGGGGGGGTGCAACCGGCGGAAAATAGGGCGGATACCATGACAAGAGTCCAAAACCGCTTCACTGTCGTTCTCCCTTTCCATTTCAAAAAAATCTTTCGTCTTTCGAATCCCGGCATCGGTTCGTTTCGAGCCCCGGCCAGGACCACATCGTCTACTTTCATCCTAACCGATTCCAAAAGAATACCCCACCCCCCATTTTGCAGAAAGCAAGGCCTCAGAACGAAAAATGGGCGGGTGGCTCGAATCCAGCCTCGGCCAACGCGGCCAAATAGTCTTCTCTTCGATTCACATTGATCAGTGATAACAAACGGGGGTCTGCGAGGCTTAGGCGATCTACGGGCACTTGGCAGGTGGGAACTTCATGGAACAGCAGGCGCGGTTTGTAAATGGCTTGACCGAGAAGATGGTCGATTTTGCGTATAATTCGGGTGCGGTATACGGCCGCCAGGGGGTGAAAAAACTGGCCGTCGATGGGCACCGCAATCTCGTGGGAGCCCAATTCTTGGATCATCGCCTGGATGAAACCGGCCTGGAGCAGGGGCACATCGCAGCCGGTGACAAAGGCGGCATCGGAGACCGGTTGCAGGGCGACCAAGCCGGAGCGCAGGCCCTCAAGCGGGCCGCGGCCACGCTGCCGATCGCGGACGATTAGGATCTGCGAGTCCAACGGAGGAAGCTCCTGACCGGGAGCGGCAACCACGGCCAACGGCTGCACCACGTGGCCCAGCAACCGCACGACGCGTTGCAGCATCGGTTCTGGCCCGAAGGGCAGCATGGCTTTCGAGGTGCCCATGCGACGGCTCTGTCCGCCGCACAAGACGATTCCGCCCACTTGCATGGTGATTACTCCTTGGTCGCCCCTAGTCGCCACCGGATCATTTCGTTAACATGATGCTAGTTATTTTTGCGTATTCCGGCCTTACCGCACAAGGATTGGAACATGGTTTTGCGGTTACGCTTGCACACGGGTTCCCAGGTTCCGTTGGAGGTCGAGGGCATCACGCCCGATCGGTTACGGGACAAATCGGTCGCAGAGATCGAGCGCCTGGAGATCTTTCACGGCAACGTCCAAGTATGTGTAGGTGATTTTTTTGAAGTCTCGGGGGATGCCTCCGACGCGACGGTTCACTGGCAGGGGGATCTGGCCGGCGTGCACTGGATCGGCGCCCAGATGGCATCGGGAAGGATGCGTGTGCTGGGCAACGCGGGGCGGCACGTGGGCAGCGAAATGACGGGCGGCCAGATCGTCGTCGACGGCGACGTCAGCGATTGGCTGGGGGCCGAAATGCACGGCGGTCACATCCACGTGCATGGCCGAGCGGGCCATTTGGTCGGCGCCGCGTATCGAGGCAGCGCTCGCGGCATGACGCGTGGCCAGATCTTGGTGGATGGAGATGCCGGCAACGAAGTCGGGCACACCATGCGTCGCGGATTGGTCGCGATCGGTGGTCAGGTGGGCGATCTGGTAGGCTTCAATATGCTGGCCGGAACCGTGCTGGTGTTGGGGGAATGCGGCATCCGGCATGGGGCCGGGATGCATCGCGGCACGCTGGTGCTGCTGGGCCAAAAACCGCCACCCGTGTTGCCCAGTTTTCGCTACGCTTGCCGATGCCAGCCGATCGCGCTGCGGTTGCTGGTTCGGCATCTGATGCAGACCGGTTTTTCGATGCCTGACGAGCTGTTGGCGGCCAGCTACTTCATGTATCATGGCGACCTGCTCGAAGGTGGCCGAGGCGAAATTTTCATGCGGTTCGCAGCCGCTTCCTGATCGATGCCCTCGATTCCTATCGTCAACGCTGGGCGGAGCCTTTCAGCGTCTGGTTCATCCTAGGAAAGTTCATCTATGTCATTGTTACTGGAAAGTCGTTACGCCTTTGATCCGGTCAGTCGTCAACGTGGCGAGGATTATTTTCGGCGGGGAAGGGTCCTCCGGGCAACGGCCGATTCCGCGTCGGTCAGTGCCGTCGTGATGGGCTCGCGCAACACGGTCTACCGGGTGACCATCGATCTGCAGGGGATTCACAGCAGCAGTATCGTGGCCCGTTGCAGTTGTCCTCGCTACGCGAACGGCTATTTGTGCAAGCACATCTGGGCGACGCTGTGCGAAGTCCAACGACAGAAAATCTTTGCCGATGAGCATATTCCGGACGACCTGGTCATCCTGCATGCGGACGACCTGCTGGACGACGAAGATCCCGAGATCCTCGAGGGAACGTTTCAACCGGTCCCGGCGGCTAGTAAGTCCCTGACGGTGTCGCATCCGCCGCAGCCCACTTGGCGAAATCTGGTCCCCATGTTGGCCGCCGACCAGGATGCCCCGCTCCTTTCGTCTAACAATCATCGGCAGCGTTCTGCCGATCATGCGGTCCAGGCTTGGTTTTCTGTCGATATCAGCGCCAGTTTGCAGCGCGGCGGTCTGGTGCTTGATCTGCACCATCGCGAGCGTTTGCGGGACGGTGGCTGGGGGCGATTCAAGCGACTCCAGCTACGGCGCGGCGAAACGGGGCCTGTGAGCGATCCCGAGGAATGCCGGCTGATCGGGTTGCTGATGGGGAACCAACTGGACGACGAAGTCGAATCGCGTCCCTACTATATCAGCAGCTACTATCAGGCCCAGCAAACATCGCGGCTGGTGATCGCACCCGCTTTGTACGATGTGGTCCTGCCGCGGCTGTGCGCCACGGGGCGTCTGGTGTGGAATTTGCAGTCATCGATCCCGGTTGAAGAAGGCAAACCGCTGGCTTGGGACGACGGCAGCCCTTGGCGTTTGCGTTTACTGGTGCAAGCAGAAGCGAACTCCGAGTCGTATGGGTTGAGCGGCCAATTATTTCGCGACGGCCAGGCTCGATCGCTGAATGATCCGATCCTGATGCTGGCTCATGGACTGGTCATCTTCCCCGAATCCATGGCTCGCCTGGATGCTGCCGAGCACTTCTCGTGGGCTGCCGCGTTACGTCGCACTCCGCGGATCGAGGTGCCGAAACAGGACCAGCAGGAGTTTTTCGAGTGGCTGTGGCAACACCCGCACGTGCCGACCGTCGAGTTGCCCGAGGATTTACGAGTCGAACACGTGCAAGGGGTACCGCGTGGCAAGCTGGCGATCCATTCCCCGGATCGCTACTCGCGTTCGTCCACGTTGTTCGCAAACGTCGGCTTTTTGTACGAAGAACGATTCGAATGCTCGTTGCCGTCCACGGAATCTTCGTTTTTCGATGCCGAATCGATGCGCGTCATCCATCGCGATCTGCAGGCAGAGCGGGAGCTGATCGCTTGCTTGTCGGACCTGGGACTGTCGCCAACGCCTGCCTACCGGCAAGAGGAAGCTCATCTTTTCTTTTCGGCTCATCGGCTGACGACGCTGGTGGAACGATTGACATCCCGGGGCTGGTGGGTCGAATCCGAAGGCCGACGGCTCCGCCGCGCTGGCAGTTACCAGTTGAACGTCAAGTCGAACCTCGACTGGTTCGAAGTCGATGGGCAGATCGAATTCGATGGGATCCAGGTCGGGCTGCCCAGTGTGTTGGCGGCGCTGCGGAACCGCCAGAAATCGATCCGACTGGACGACGGCACGCAAGGCATCCTGCCGGAAGAATGGCTGAAGCGCTTCGGCAATTTGATCGAACTGGGCCAGCAAGAAGAGGACACGTTGCGTTTCCGGCCCTCCCAGGCTCTGCTGCTCGATGCGCTGTTGGCCGCTCAGGACGGAGTCACCTTCGATGCCTCGTTCGACCGTCTGCGCAAGCAGTTGCGTTCGTTCGACGGGATTCAAGCCGGCTCGGAACCGCGAGGTTTTCGTGGGGAACTGCGCAACTACCAACGTGAAGGGTTAGGCTGGCTGGATTTCCTCCGTACCTTCCACTTCGGTGGTTGTCTGGCCGACGATATGGGACTGGGCAAGACGATCCAGGTATTGGCCCTGTTACAGGCGCGTCGCACTCGCAGGCTGAAGCAGGACGAAATCCGCCGTCCGTCGATCGTCGTGATGCCCAAGAGCCTGGTGTTCAATTGGATCGATGAAGCCGCCCGCTTTACGCCTCGGTTACGCGTGCTGGATTATACGGGCACCAAACGCCAGGAGGTTTTGGACCAGTTGAGCGAGGGTGATCTGCTGGTCACCACGTACGGCACATTGCGCCGCGATATTGTCAAGCTGAAGGACATCCACTTCGACTATGCCATCCTGGATGAATCGCAAGCCGTCAAGAATGCCAACTCCCAGGCCTCGAAGGCCTGTCGCTTGCTGCAGGCCGATCATCGTTTGGCGATGACCGGAACCCCGGTGGAAAACCATCTGGGAGAACTCTGGGCGTTGTTCGAGTTCTTAAACCCCGGGATCCTGGGCCGCACCAGCACCTTTCAGACGCTGGTCAAGCAGGGTCAGCAGGACGATCAAGCCGTGCAACTGTTATCCCAGGCGTTACGCCCTTTCTTCCTCCGCCGCACCAAAGCGCAGGTCTTGACCGAATTGCCGGAGAAGACCGAGCAGACGGTGTACTGCGAGATGGCCCCCAAGCAGCGCAAATTGTACGACGAGTTGCGTTCGTATTACCGTATGTCTTTGAAGCAGCGTGTCGATCAGGTCGGGTTCGAGCAGTCGAAGATCCACGTGCTCGAGGCCCTGCTGCGTCTGCGCCAGGCGGCTTGCCATCCCGGATTGTTGGATGCCAAGCGGGCCGGCGATCCCAGTGCCAAGTTGGAAATCCTGATGCAACATCTGCGCGAGGTCATCGACGAGGGGCACAAGGCACTGGTGTTTTCGCAGTTCACCAGCCTGCTGGCCCTGGTTCGCCGGACACTGGACCAGCAGCAAATCCCCTACCAGTACCTGGACGGGCAGACGCGGCACCGCAAGGCCGTCGTCCAACAGTTCCAGGAAGATCCGCAGTGTCCCTTGTTTTTGATCAGCCTGAAAGCCGGCGGGCACGGGTTGAATCTGACCGCCGCCGATTATGTTTTTATCCTCGACCCTTGGTGGAATCCGGCGGTCGAGTCCCAGGCCATCGACCGGGCGCACCGCCTGGGCCAGACCCGAAACGTGTTCGCCTATCGGTTGATCTGCAAGGACACGGTCGAAGAAAAGATCCTGGAACTGCAACGCAGCAAACGCGAATTGGCCGACGCGATCATCTCGGAGAACAACAGCCTGATCCGCCAACTGACCGCCGACGACCTGCAATTGCTGCTCGGCTGAGCCGACTCGGACAGACCGGCGACCAACGCGAGTCGGGGGTTGTGACGCCTGCAGCAGGGCGTTAGATTTTGAATTGCCGCTTGGCCTGGATTCCCTCGCTGACGCTTCGGGTTACGAAAGCATCCGGGTGGGATTCCACGCGAGCCCCGATTGGTAATCAACCTTTGAAGGACATTTTCTATGAAACTGATTATTGCCATTATCCAGCCCAATCGACTGGAAGCCGTCAAAGAGGCGTTAAGCGAAGTCGAGGTCGTGCGTCTGACCGTGATGGACTGCCAGGGCTTCGGGCGTCAGAAAGGGCAGACCGAGGTATATCGAGGCCGCGAGTTGACGGTCAACCTGTTGCGGAAGGTCCAATTGCAAATCGCGGTCAATGAAGAGTTCGTCGAACCGACGATCAACGCGATCCTCAAGGGGGGGCGAACCGGCGAGGCGGGTGAGATCGGCGACGGCAAGATCTTCGTGCTGCCGCTGGAAGATTGCATCCGCATCCGCACGGGCGAGCGAGGCTCGGAGGCCATCTAACGCAACTCGCAGGAAATAATCTACCGCGTTCGGCGAGGGTCTCCGACCCCGTCGAAACCGCCGACCGAAGGTCTCC
>SKVE01000494.1 GCA_007129635.1 Planctomycetaceae bacterium | reverse complement strand
TAAACGTTCCGCCCGCTGGCGGTGTTGTTCGGCTCGCTGACGTTGCAACTCAGCCGATTCATCGGCCTGCTCTGCCCGCTCGGCACCCGTCAAGATAGGTTCGCCGGCCGCATCGACCCAGCGCAGCCATGTGTTTTCGTGATCCTCGAAGCGGCCTTGCCACAAACGAAGCCCCAATTCCACGCCAGGCAGCCAAAACGGTTCAGCCAGCGGTCGATAGTCCATGCCCTGCAGTTCAAATCCGCGCAGCGTCCGCTTATCCAGCAACTGCTCCGGATCGTAGATCACATAGTACCGCACGCCGATTCGAGCGTAACCGGCCAGTTTTTCGGTGTCTTCGCCGCCTTCCTTATTCGAGACGATCTCGACCACCACATCCGGAGGCTTGCCGTACTCCCACATAAAGTATGACCGGTGCGGTTTCGGGTGTACATCCGCGGGCAACTCGACGTCCAGGCTCAACATCATGTCTGGCACGTAGGGCGGTTGGCGGATCGCATAGAACAATCCGACATTCGCCAAGGCGACGAATCTATGTCCCTCGCCAATCCAGCCGGGTGAACTGTACAGCGGGCTGGTCAACAACCGCATCTGCTTTTCCGAGAAAATACCGTCCACCGGCGTATCATCCTCCGTCACCAAATGTTCCACATCTGGCCAAAGCTCCGGCGGCAGCACGTAGTCAGTCGCTTGGGGGGATTTTGTATCGGTTGCCATTTCGGTTCTCCACGACAGGTCCGAATTCTCGCAAATTCGGCTACGAATCGCTGGGCTCGATCTGATCCAGATCCTCGAACAGCTTCGCCACCGGCAGCGTGAACCCGGCAATGACGTCATCGCCTTCGAGCGTATCCTGCGGCGTGAGCACCTGGATGGTCGTGGGCGAGCGGTACACGTACACCTGCCGAGGTTCGCAGTAGACCACCCAGACCAACTGCACGCCAGCGGCAAAAAACTCGTGGATCTTCTCCAGCACTTCCGGGGCACGATTCGTCGGACTGATCACTTCGACCGCCAGATCCGGCACGACGTCCCAGGCGCCGGTCTGAGTGGGACGTTTCCATCGCTGGCGGGACACGTAGGCCAGATCGGGCCGCCGCTCCAATCGATTCGCCTCACCGAGCACAAATAATGTTTCCGCAGCCACGGTTCCCAGTCGTTTGTGACGCACGTACATCCACAGATAAGATGCCAGGGCAGTGCATACCAAATTTTGAGGGATTCCCATCGAACGCTTCTCCACTCGCTCGCCGCGAACGACCTCGTAAAACCTGTCGTCGTCGATGTCGGCCTGTTGGCCCCGCAACTCAAGCACTGCGGTCACAGTAACCTCCTTTCGCATCATGTAGACGGCAATTCGTCATGCTGGGCAAACCAATGCCTGCCGCTTGCGGACGCTGACGCGACACAAAGGCCAAATCGGGTCGCCGCTGCAAATCCGTCGTCGGGTCCAGCACGAATAAGGATTCGGAGACCACCTTTCCCATTCGATGACTGCGAACGAAATGATCCAAAATTGCCAGCAGTGTCGATGCAACCCACGCTTGGAGCACACCCATCGGTGCCTTCTCCTTCCATTTACCCTTGACGACCTCGTATCGCGAGTCGTCGTCGACCTCGATTTGTTGATCGACACGCTCCGATACTGCTGTCATGGCACTCCGCACCTTCCCTTAAGTGGTAAATTCTGTCAACGTGGAATCTTTTCCCGAATTGTCACCACTTCGGATGCTGTGTCAAGTTAGACAAGGGAGGCGACCGCAGTCGCAGGACGAGACGGCCGTGCGTTCTTGTTCGCAGCATCGCCGGCCCGCCAATCCGCAGCGCGGTCGCTGGTCCATCCGGCCACGCAAGAGCGATCGGCCGAGTACGCCGAGGAGCTGCAAGGTCGTCGTGGCGGCCTGTTACAGCCTGTTTGCCGCACCGATGCGGAGAAGTTAGTCGAGCACCCCTTGGATGCCCCACCGGTCTTCGACGTCATGGCGTATAGTCAGAAAGGGCTAATAATTTTGTCGCAATCTGGCTATGTTTTTCGTCCTTCTCGGCCGTGAGAGGCCGATGGTGCGGGATTCATCGATCTGGGAGGTATTCACGGATTTTCCACCGAACGTGGCGTTTTCTTTCGTCTGCTCCGATCACGAGCAGTTGACAATCATGACAGAAGTGTCTGGGTAACTTATACTGGATCACATTGTCTAAGTTTGCGCGGTCATCCCGGCGCAAAACAGATGACAAGGCTGCAACCTTGGTTATACTGAGAGTTGGTGGAGTTTTCGTCCATTGTTTCTCTGCCTGCAGTGTTTGAGATCGTCGCCATACCGGAACAGAGTAAATTCAAGTCCTTTGCATCAATCCTTAGTTTAGGGGTCCATCGATGCCCAGTCAACGCAATCGCACGAGTTCATCCCGTTTGAATCAGAAGCCCACCCTTCGCCGCGCTCGGCAAACCGACTTCACCCGCCGGATGAACCGCCGGTTGATGCACGAAACGCTCGAGGCCCGCCATTTGCTGACGGCATCGCCGTTTACGGGGCTGGTACAGCAACTGCCGTCCGACTTGGTTCTGAATCCCGGCGAGATGCTCTTGTTGGCTACCGGACCTCATCCTAGCGAATTGCAATTGAGACAGACCTTAAATGTCAATGCGGCGGATACGACGAATGCCGATCAACTGCAGCCGGGTGGCGATTTGGGGCTGGATTTGTCGGGAGCCGGTCTAACCGTGGGCGTCTGGGACGAGGGAGCCGTTCGCGCGACGCACCAGGAGTTTGGAGGCCGGGTGGTATCTGGTGACGGTTCGTCGAGTCCGAATGACCACGCGACTCATGTTGCGGGAACCATCGCAGCGGCCGGTGTCAATCCCTTGGCAAAAGGAATGGCCACCGGGATCGGTATTCGAAGCTACGACTGGGAAAACGACACCATCGAGATGGCTCAGGATGCGTCGTTGATGGTCGCATCGAACCATTCGTATGCACCTGGGACGGGATGGATGATCGTTCCCGATATCTATTTCCCGGGCGTCGTCACACCTTTTGGCCGAGTGGACTTCTGGCGGGAGGACCGTTTCCTGTACGACAGCGAGGCGACCAGTTTTGGCAAGTACGGTACCATGGCGCGGGACTTGGACCAGGTCCTTTATGACAACCCGGATCTCTTGAGTGTCTGGGCGGCCGGCAATGACCGCAACGAGGGATTCACAAACATCAGTTTCATGAACCAGTATGTCACTTGGTTCTCCGGGAATCCCGGCGGGATCGGATTCACTGGGCCAGGTTGGTATTTCGTGCCCAACAGCGGAGCCACCGTTGCCCCTCCCGCAGACGGATATGTAGGTGACGGCTACGATACCTTGCCAGAAACTCAGACTGCCAAGAATTCTCTGGTAGTGGGTGCTGTCTTGGACGTCACCGTGGATCCCTACACGTCCAGCGACATCATGACCACGGTGTTTTCCAGCTACGGCCCTACCGATGATGGTCGCGTGAAGCCGGACGTGGTGGGCAACGGGCACGAAGTCTTTTCGACGATGGCTTCGGCGGATACTGCCTATGCCAGCATGAGCGGCACGTCGATGGCCGCGCCGAACGTGACGGGGACGATGGCGATGGTCGCCGAGCACTATCGGAACGTCTTCGGTTCGTTGCCCGATGCGGCGACGCAGAAGCTACTGGCGATTCACACCGCCGCCGACGCCGGGACTCCGGGGCCGAACTATGCGTACGGCTGGGGCTTGTTGGATGGTGCGGCCGCGGCGACGTTCATCTCCGATGCACAGTCGGGCACCGAACCCGTACGGTTAACGCAAGGTGTCTACACGGGAACCGAGCTGACCTACCAGTTGGACAGCGACGGACAAGGGCCCTTGAAAGCTACGCTGGTCTGGAACGACCCACCGGGGACACCGCATCCAGAGGGACTGGATATCCGCACCCCCGTTCTGGTCCATGACCTGGATCTGACCATCACGGGGCCCGGTGGTACGTATTATCCCTGGACATTAGATCCGGCGAACCCGATGGCTCCGGCTGTCCGGACGGTGCCGAATCGGGTGGACAATGTCGAACAGGTGCTGATCGATGCTCCGTTGCCCGGCACGTACACCATTCGCGTCAACGCGACGGGTCCGGTGACCAACCAGGCATTTTCGTTGGCGGCGAGCGCCAATTTGGCTGCCGTTCAGATGGTGGGGCCCGAGCTGTTTGCCGTGCGGCCCAACGATGGCGAGTTGTTCCTGCTGGATGCAACCAACGAATTGACCGTGGCGCCGCGGGAACTGAACCTGCTGTTCAAAGGCGGGGCTGACTTGGCCGATATCGATGCCAGCACAACGGCGATCCGCATCACTCGCGCCGGCGCGAACAACCGCTTCGACGTGGCGTCGATGCGTTCGGATCTGGGGACCGATGGCGCGGTGGTCTTCGATTTCGAGGCGGTGAATCTGGGCGAGGACCAGAACGGCATCGAATTG
>SKVE01000131.1 GCA_007129635.1 Planctomycetaceae bacterium | reverse complement strand
CACGCCTGTCCAGATTCGCCGCGCGGCATCTCGCGACAGCCCGATGGAACCGAAAATGTAAAACCTGTCTCTCGTGACGGTCCAGTTAGCACCGTTTTAGAAATAACTGACGCACTTTCTGCCCCCTCACCCTGCCCTGTCCCACGAGGGGCGAGGGGACATTAGACAGTTATTTCTCGAACGGTGCTTCGCTTTGCTGAATCCGTGATCCCGCAGCAGTCGTTTTTACCGGAACTGAGCCAATCAGCAGGGATTCAATGCGGCTGAGTGACGTGGCGACCGTCGTCCGGTATCATGAACTGTTTGGACGAACTTTCTCCAGAAGCCCCGGTGGGCGGTTTCTGCAGTGGCAAGCGGCCCAGCATGTCCTGGAGGGACACGGCTGCTGGACGATGATGCGGAGTAGACGATGATGCGGAGTAGACGATGATCGACCCAACCAGCAAACCGCCAGGCATCCCGCTGATTCATGCACTCGAAAGCAACCTGTTCGGCGCGATCTTTGAGTTCCACAAAAAGGTCATGGCCCTGCTGCGAGCGGCGAATCTGCCCAACGACAAGCTGGCCGTCGCCAGCGAGCGGATCGATCACCTGCTGCGTGAGACGACCGAAGAGATCAAGAGCATCCAAGACTTGAACATCCAGCCGCGCCTGGATGCGATGTACGAGGACGTGCGACGGATGGTGGACGAGTTGGTGGCGCTGGGCTCGATCCGAGACCAAATGGAGCAGATCTACAGCGAAACGCCGCCAGGGGATATCCTGTGGAACAGCGAAACGCCGCCGAAGGCGCTCGTGGAGCTGATTGAAGCCGGGCAAGTCCAACCATGCAAGGCAATCGATTTGGGCTGCGGTGCGGGCAACTACGCCATCTATCTCGCTGGCCTCGGCTTCGACGTAACAGGCGTGGACATCTCGCCTACGGCAATTGCTCTCGCCGAAGCTGACGCCAAGCGGAAGAGCGTGGCTTGCCGATTTCTGGTTGCGGATATCCTGGCGGGTCTGCCGGAAATCACCGAGACCTTCGACTTCGCCTACGACTGGTCGCTGCTGCACCATGTTTTTCCCCTCGACAGGAAACGGTACGCCGAGACCGTCCATCGGTTGTTGGTTCCGGGTGGAAAGTACCTGTGCGTTTGCTTTAGTGAGCAGGACGCCGGATTTGGCGGCACGGGGCACACAAGGCGGACGTCGCTCGGCACCGTGCTGTACTTCTCGTCCGAGGACGAATTGCGAGACCTGTTTGCACCCGAGTTCGATATCAGGACGTTGAAGACAGTGCCAGTCGAAGGGAAACGAGAACCGCACTTGATGAACGTCGCCTTTATGGAGAAGAAGCTGGTCAGCCCGAAAAAGCGGCGAAGTCGGAGGCGAACATGACCTACATCATGGTAGGCAGCCATGCGCAGCCAGGCCAACACCGCCAAGCTGCTAGCCGGAATCCCACCACGGATCGTCTTGACGCCGGGAAGTGGTTATACTCGTGCCGCGGGGCGACCGTCGCTGCACACGGGTGTGCAGCCCCGTCCTACCTGGTTTTCCACAGATTTACCTCACACCGGGAACCGTTGGTGACCCGTCGGCCCGCGCCTGATCAGCCTCGGTCGATGCGGCATCGCTACCGGTTCCAAGGAGCCACTCATGAACCGAACGCTTGGGAATCGAAACTGGTCTTTCACCGCCGCCGTCCTCGTTGGAATGTTGGCCGCAACCTGCCCGGTCAACCGGTTGGCAGCTCAAGAGCCGTCGGCCGGAAATCCTCATGTCACGCATGATCTGGAGCCAGCGCGCCGAGCATTTGTCGAACAGTTCCCGTTAATCGGGCTGAATTCGGCGACGGGGGATGCCGCCATGCTGCGGATCCTGGTGCAAGCTACGGGGGCCAAGCGAGGCGTGGAAGTCGGGACCGCCACGGGCTATGGGGCGATCCTGATGGGACTGGGTTTCGAACGGACCGGCGGCCACTTGATCACCGTCGATATCGATCCGAAGATGGTCGCAGCGACGCGGGCGAACCTGAAGAAGGTCGGGTTGGAGAACGTGGTAACGGTCATCGAGGGCGATGCGTTGGAAGTACTGCCGCAGTTGGAGGGCGAATTCGATTTTGTTTACCTGGATGCCGTCAAGAGCGACTATCTGAAGTACTTTCGGGCGCTCGAACCGAAACTCGTGCCGGGCGCCGTGATCGTCGCCGACAACGTGATCCGCTCGGCCCGGGCGATGGCCGACTTCATCGAGGCCGTTAACGGGTCGCCGGACTATCTATCGACCACCATCCGCGCTGACGACAGCAAGCGGGACGGGATGATGGTGATCTACAAACTGAAGTAGGCAGTTCCGGCATCCGAACCAGGCGTCCATTGGAGACGACGACAGGGACTTGGCGGTGCGTGCGTTGCTGCCCTCCTTGACGGCCTTCAGCGTATCGATCAGGCTGCTGGCATCCAGGCTGGTCAATGTTGCCAGCGGTGCGAGCCGCGGGGCTGGCACGCTGCCGGCACCGGCCGCGTTGCTGTTGGCCGTGGGGCGTGGGAACCTCGGCCGGCAGATCAGGGTCAGCGAAACGGGCTTTGACGCCGATGGTGATGCCTTCGAAACACGATCACTGGCAGTTGACCGGCGACAGTTCATGGACTCAGGCCGCTGATGGCTCCCGCTGGGCGAACCTGGGCACTCGCATCCAACCATGCTGCCATAAGCTGTCCAGTTTCGCTTTGTGCAGTGGCTCACCAGCATCCCGGCGGAACAGAATGGTAAAATCCAGCGTCTCTGGACGATCCGGTTGAGCTTGCTAAATCGTGATCTGGAAGCGGACAGTTTTTACAAAACCGGATCGGCCAGTAGGGATTCAGCGACGCGACTGGGGATGCCTGTGGTACGTTCGGAAGCTACTGGCTGCCTTACCAAATTCTCGCTTTGCGTAAAAGGGTAATCAGCTAGGCGCTGTAGTAGGTACCTACTCCGTCCGCTGCTCATCTCCCAACGCTTGCCGCAGTTTCGCCGCCAAAGCCTCCATCGAAAACGGTTTCTGGATGAACTGCACGTTCGCGGCCAGCACGCCCTGATGGGCGATGACGTCGGCCGTGTAGCCGGACATGAACAAGCATTTGAGGTTGGGGTACAGAGACAAGAGGTGCTCGGCCAGATCGCGTCCGTTCATCTCCGGCATGACCAGGTCGGTTACGAGCAGGTGGATGCCGCCGGCATGGGCCTCGGCCAGGCGGATGGCTTCGCCTGGGGTCTTGGCCCCGACCACGGTATAGCCCAGGCTTTCGAGCATCATCGTGGCCATTTTCAGGATCGCCAGCTCGTCCTCCACCAACAGGACGGTCTCGTCGCCGTGTTCCGCCGATGGGCCCGGCGTGTTCTCGGACGAGGGGACCGTCTTGGCCGCGTGCTGGGGCAGATAGACATTGAAAGTCGTCCCCTGGCCCGGCTCGCTATACACATTGATAAAGCCGTTGTTCTGCTGGACCATGCCGTAAGCCGTGGCCAGCCCCAGGCCGGTGCCCTTGCCCACGCCCTTGGTGGTGAAAAACGGCTCGAACAGATGGCCAAGGGTCTCCTGGTCCATGCCGCGCCCGTTGTCGCTGACCGCCAGCAGCACGTACTCGCCGGGCACAAACCCCGTGTGAGCGGCGCACCAAGCCTCGTCAAACGCGGCGGCGTCCGTCTTGATGGTGACCTTGCCCACGCCCGAGATGGCGTCCCGGGCGTTGATGCACAGGTTGGCCAGGAGCTGATGAACCTGGGAGGGGTCGACCTTGACCGGCCGAAGGTTCGTGCCGGGCTTCCAGACCAGATCGATGTTCTCGCCGATGAGCCGCCGCAGCATCTTCAGCATCCCGTGCACGGTCTCGTTCAGATCGAGCACCCTGGGCGCAATGGTCTGCTTGCGGGCAAAGGTCAACAATTGCCGGGTCAGATCCGCTGAACGCTCGGCGGCCTTGCGGATCTCCCGCAGGGCGGCAAACAGTGGCTGTGCCGTGTTCACCTGGTCCATGGCGATCTCCGTATAGCCGAGGATCACGGCCAGCATGTTGTTGAAGTCGTGGGCCACCCCGCCGGCCAATCGGCCGACCGATTCCATCTTCAAGGCCTGCTGGAGCTGGGCATGCAGATGTTCCCGCTCCGTAATGTCGTGGTTGACCACAATGGCGCCCTGGATCTTTCCCTGGTCGTCAAGCACGGGCGCGGTGTAGTTGAGAATGATCTTCTTGTGACCATCGAAGGCGTCTATTTCCAGCAATTCATCCTCGATCGTGACTCCTTCGCGAATGGTATGCGCCAGCGCCCAATCGTCAGGGGTGATTTCCTTTCCGGAGGGCAGACGGCGGGCCTTGAAAAGGCCGTATTCCTCGATCGGTACGGTCGGTTCAGCGCCCCATATTTTCACGCCGGCCCGATTGCCCCGAATGAGCCTGCCCTTTGCGTCGGCAAACCACAATCCTATCGGAAGCACATCAAATATTT
>SKVE01000332.1 GCA_007129635.1 Planctomycetaceae bacterium | reverse complement strand
GATTGCAGCGAGGCGAAACGGTCGACGACCACCTGCTCGTGCTCGTAGGGTTCGTCGAAGGGATTGGACGGCCGCGCGTCCTGTTCCACCTGTTCCACCTGTTCCACCTGTTCCACCTGGCCGGTCATGGTTTCCTCGGCGGACTGGCCGCCCATCGTTTCCCGGGCGGCTGCCACCGCTGTCGATGGCGGAACATCCGGCACATCTTCCGACTCGTTTGGCGCAACGAGCGGCTCGCTATCCGCTGCAAGATCTTCCCGTTCCATCAACGGCCCCAAATCGATCGATGCGTCCCGCGCATCATCTTTGGTAGTGAACGATGTCGAGGCTTCGACCGAACTGGGCGACTCGACATAAGTCTCTTCCTCCTCCTCGGGAGCCAATCCGCCGAATTCGACGACGCCAGCGGTTTCTGCAGGTTCGGTACGAGCCGGTTGCCACGGCGTCGGCAGTTGCTGGAGATCGGCCCAAGCCTCTTCGATCCTGCGCCCATCCAAGTGGTTCTGCCCGGCGGCACAGGCCAGGATCAGCGCGTGGTCGCAGACCTGGTTGATCAGACGTGGGATCCCGTCGGTCGCATGATAAACGGGTTGCCAAGCATCTTGAGCAAACACCTGGTCGGGTGACGCCCCTGCCTTGGAGATCCGCCAGTGGACGTAGCCGCAGGTTTCCTCATAATTCAGCGACTGCAGATAGCACCTGGCCGCCAAACGCTGATTGAAGCAGCTCAATTCCGGATGGGCGAACCGCTCTTCTAATCCAAAACCACCCGCCAGAATGACGTGAACCCGCGGCTGGTCATCTTGCGTCACGTTGGTGATGGTGCGGAGGCCCTCCAAGACGGCCGCTGGCAGCGTGTGCGCCTCGTCCACCAGCAGAAGCAACCCTGTTTTCGACGTCTCCTGGGACTGCAGGAACTCCATGAATGTCAGCAGCAGTTCGCCTTCATCCAAACCGCGATAGGGCAGTTCCAAGGCGAACAGAATGTGCTGCAGCAGCGCGCGATGCGTCGTCAGTTGGGCTGAATTCAACAGGACAACATGAAATGTCTCGCAGAATCGACTCTTCAGCATCTGACAGACCAGCGTTTTGCCCGTTCCGGGGCCTCCGATTAACAGCCCCGGTCCCTCGGCTCGCTCGACCAGACGCACCAGCGTTTGCAACGCGTTTTCTATCGAGGCGGCAGGGAAATAGAATTCGGCTTGCGGCGTGCTGCAAAAAGGTCGTCGATGGAACTGAAAGAAAGATTCGTACATATCGCCGTGCTTTCTCGGATTTTCATGGGACCGCTGAGTCGACTCCTTCCTATGATCGGCACACACATTCGTTCTCTTCAGCAAGGTTGATACAATCGACGTGTCTGGAAAAATCGCTTAGCTCGACACCCCCTGGCAACCGAATAACTAGGGACACGGCGGTTTTCGCCGACCAAAACAAACGCCTGGTTCAGGGGGGGACCATGCCAGAAACACAGCGTTCGCGCGGCGACACCGTTGCGCGCTTGCAGTGCCTGCAAGCGAAATCCAGGTCGTTCACGCCTAGCAAGCGTTGCAGAACGTTTGTGCTTTGGGCCCTGCTAGCCTGCCTGGCATGGCCCGCCGACGGTCAGGCTCAATCGCCCGATGTCCATGGGAACCTGCAAACGCGATCCGAGGCCCTGCGCGCCATCCCGTTCGGCGAGTTGACGGAGGCGAGCCAGGCAAAATTGCGCCCGATCCTTGAACGTCCCAGCTTATATCGGCGAATGCCTACGCAAGCGGTCGAGTGCGATCCGGATCTGCACGTGTTCTTGATCCGCTACCCGGAGGTGATCGTCAATATCTGGCAAATGCTGGAGGTGACTCGAGTCCAAATCCATCGCACGGGGCCCTTCACGTTCGATGCCACGGACGGATCGGGGACCAAATGCCAGGTCGAACTCATCTACGGCCGGCCCGATCTGCATATCTTCTACGCGACCGGCTACTATGAAGGCCCTCTGTTTCGCACCCGGATGGAAGGCGATTGTGTCATCGTGCTGCGATCCTCGTACGATCAGAAGAATGGTCGTAGCCAGGTGACCAATTCGATGGACGTTTTTCTTCGAATGGATAAAATTGGCGCGGATCTGCTGCTCAAGACGCTGCACCCGTTGATGGGCAGGACGGCCGACTTCAATTTCGTCGAAACCGCCAAGTTCCTGGGCCAAGTCTCCCAGGCGGCCGAAAAGAACGGCCCCGCCATGGAGCGTCTGGCGGCACAACTCGAAAACGTCGATCCACCACTCCGCGACCTGTTCGCTCGGCACACCGAGATCGTGTACCAACGAGCGGTTTTGCGGCAACATGGTTTGGGCCAAACACCGGCCGTTCCGTACCAAAGTCGCACCGAATCGGCAGAGGATGGTCGGCCGATCGGCAATGTGCTGAGGTGAACTACCGGGCTCGAGCCTCTTGTCAATCAAGGTCTCGTCGTGCGCTGAAACCCACGGGCTCGATCTGCCACCGATGCTGTCGTCGCGTCGTGACGAGACTGGAAAATCCCCGCTTTTTTTCTTCGGCTTTCGCCCGAGGACATCTGCTATCGCCGATCTGCGATGCCATGTTGCCCGAGCTGTCTTGATGGAAGACAATGGAGCCCGGAAGTGGTGTAATCTCGAACCAAGAAAATCGGAGTATGATTCCATGAGACCGATGAATCGGGTGCAGATTCTTGGTGCCGCGTTGGCGGCTTGGGCGGTGGTAACCACGGGCTGGCTGAGGGCCGAAGGGGTTTTTGTCCGCGAATCACAACGGCAGATCCCTGTGGCTTATGAGGTGGATGTGGTGGTCGTGGGCGGCGGGACCGGGGCCGTGGCAGCGGCGATATCGGCTGCGGAGACGGGTGCCAGCGTCTTTCTGGCGGCGCCGTACCCCTATCTGGGCGATGATATGACGGCGACTCTTCGCTTGTGGCTCGAGCCTGGGGAAGAACCGATCACATCGTTGGCCCAGGCCATCTACAATGATCCTGTGGCATTTCACGTGGGACCACACCCGAATCGGCTGAGCTTGACGTATTCGGCCAGTCTCCCCACCGGTGCGCCGCATCACGATACCAACCCGCCCAGTCGCTTGACCAATGGCCAGTGGGGCAACGCGGCTGGTCAAAGCGTTCAGTACAACGGCAGCGTGATGATCGATGCCGATTTGGGGCAGGAACAAACGATCCACGAAGCACGTATCGTGGTGTACCATCGGGAGCATGAGGAACTGGATCGAGCGTTCGTCGTGGATCGCGTTCGCATCCTGACCAGCAACGATGCAGAACAGTGGACCGAGGCGGCCGTCGTGGAAAACGTCCAGGGCCGCGGTTCGTCGGATACTCCCGTCATGCTGGCTGCCCAGGTCGAAGCAGACGTGCGGTACGTGCGGTTCGATGTGGTCAAGTCAGACAAGGCCGCTCGGGTGCTGATCGGCGAGATCGAGGTCTTGACCGCTGCCCAACAGCAGCCCGAGGACTTGGTGCGACCGCCTCGTCCGCTGCACGTGAAGAAGACGTTGGAAAACGCACTGCTGGATGCCGACATTCCGTTCCTGTTCAGTTGTTACCCAACCGATGTGTTGCGCGACGCCAGCGGGGCGCTCGCCGGAATCGTGATGGCCAACCGCACGGGCCGCCAGGCCGTGCTGGCGCGAACGATCATCGATGCGACCGATCGGGGTACCGTCGCCCGGTTGGCGGGCGCCCCATTCCGACCCTATCCTGCAGGAACTCGCTCGTTTCGCCGTGTGGTGATCGGCGGCGAACCCGTCGAGATCCCGGGCGGCACGGCGCGCGTCGTCGATCCGCCGTTCAGCGGCTTTTGTGAATGCCGGTTCCCAGGTCGCTGCCCGGTTTGCCTGGGCCGATCGCAACCCCATGCCTCGTCAGGCCCCTTCCCGGTGATCGAATACACCATCGATCTGGACATGCCGGACGGCAGTTTCGCATCGTTCAACGCGGCCGACCAAAGGGCTCGTACTTTGACCTACCACTCGGCTCAACAATCGACAGCCGACCGGTTGTTTCAGGTGCCTCCCGATGCCATGCACGGCCGCACGACGGTCCAGGGCGATCAGGTTCCGGTGGCGGATCTGCCGTTGGATGCCTTCCGCCCTCAAGACGTCGAGCGTTTGTACTTACTGGGTGGTGCTGCGGATGTCAGCCGGGCGCGAGCCGAACGGTTGGTGCGTCCGATCGAATTGATGGAGTTGGGAGCACGGATCGGTGTGGCGGCTGCCAAACAGGCGGAAAAGGTTGGCGAATTGGCAGACGTGCGTCTGACAGGCCCAACGAGTGCTGCGGACATAAATGTCGGTGAAATCCGGGAGTTGCTGGGCGGCATCCGGCCGATCGAAACGCCGCGCACGATCCCCCAGGATGCACGCAGTTTGCCCGTGCTGGGGCACTACGACGTGGTGGTTATCGGCGGGGGAACCGGGGGCGTCCCGGCGGGAATCGCTGCGGCACGGGAGGGCGCT
>SKVE01000165.1 GCA_007129635.1 Planctomycetaceae bacterium | reverse complement strand
GCGATGGGTGTTTCGGCCGAGCGGCAGGGGCGTGTAGGAGAGGCCAAAACGATCTATCGTAAAGTCGCCCAAGCAGCACCGAAACGCGCCGATGTTCACCACCGACTGGCCTTGCTGTATTCGCGACAAGGCGAGTGCCAGACGGCCGAGGAATATTTCGTGACGGCCGTGCAACTCGAACCGGCGAATGCCCGGTTCCACGGCGACCAGGGTTACAACTATTACCTGCAAGAGAAGTGGGTCGAAGCCGAAGCAAGTCTGCGACGGGCGATCGAGCTGGACGATGGCCTGGCCCACGCTCGCAATAACCTGGGCATGCTGCTGGCCCGAACCGGTCGCGAGCAGGAAGCCATGCAGCAGTTTGCCAAGGCAGGTTGCGATCGGGCTCAGGCAACCGCCAACTTGGCGCTGGCCATGGCACTGGAAGGGCAGATCGAATCGGCCCAGGAAGCATACCAGCAAGCGATTCGGCATAATCCGAATTTGAAAGGCGCTCGTGATATGCTGGCACGCCTGGAATCGCTGTCCATCGATCATCCACCCCATGACGAAATACCCGTTGCGCCAGATGCGACAAACGCCGTGGTTCCAGCCTCGCACCTCCAGCAGATCGGAAACACTTCGAACTGGTAACAGGCCGTAACAAAACTAGTATCGGAGACCTTCGGTCGGCGGTTTCGGCGGGGTCAGAGACCCGCGCCGAACGGCGAGGCGGTTTCGGCGGGGTCAGAGACCCGCGCCGAACGGCCGAACAGCAGAGACCCGCGCCGAATGGCGAAGACCCGCGCTGAACGGCAGAGACCCGCGGCGAACGGCGGTGGGCTAACGGTCATGCGGCGCGGTGAATTGCTGGAAGAACTGCCAGATCCGCTGGGTCCCCTGCAGCTTGTCGGATGGTTGGCCGACCACCGATTCGGGCAGCGGGCTCTTCCCACCCGGCCAGACGTGCCCCAGACCGTCCACGGTCAAATAGACGACCTGAGCGGCATCGAGGCCGCCATGGAAGGTCTCGGTACGCACGCCGTCCGCCTGCTGGACGCCCGTTTCATTGTCGGGACAACCGTTGGCGATCGCCCACTTGCGTAATGTATCGCGGAGGGGCGGTTTTGGTTGAGCACGGATCAGCTCGCTGCCTTCGAAGATGATCTTCGTCGGACCACCGTCGATCGGGTTCAGAGGATCTGCGGTTCCCGTAATGTAGCACAGTGGCACCGGCTTTTGCAGTTCGATCCTGTCCAGCCAGCACGTGCCCGCCACCGGCGCGATGGCCGTGATGCGGTGAGATAGTTCCATGCCGGCGCGAAATGCCATCGATGCTCCGTTAGAAAATCCCGTCACAAAGACCCGCCGCATATCCGCCTCGAACCGTTCTGCCAATTCGTCCAGCAGTACGTTCAATAGACCGATGTCGTCCGGTTCGTTTCTGCTGGTGAAGTAACGATTCGAACCATCATTCCACAATTGGGGATTGGCTGGGAAGCTGGCCAATCGGCTCGGGTCACGAGCCAAAGCGTCGGGAAAGACCGCTAAGAAACCGGCTCGATCCGCCAGATCGCTCCAGCCCGTCTCCATCGCCGCTGATCGAGCGGTGGCTCCACCGCCGTGCAGCATGATCACAATCGGCAGCGCCGCGCGATCCTCATGTCCTGGGGGAAGATGGATCAACCAGCGGCGCGAACGCTGGCCGACCTGGATCTTATACCGTCGATCTCTCGCCATCGTGGTGATCCTGTTCGTGACTCGCCTGCCCTGGAAATAACGCTTACGATCCGTTCGACTTGTCGTACGGCTGCCAATGCCGCACATGCGGCACGACACGGATCCGATCGGCAGCACCCAGTTGTTCGTATACGTCTCGTGTCCACTGATAAGCGTCGGGAATCGAGCCGATGAACGTGATGGGGCGCGGGTACAACAGAGCCAGATTGTGAGGCAAGTCGCCGATGCGAAGGATCCCGAGGAACTCGGGCGTCTCGGGGTCCTCGTGGCTTTCGGGCAAGTCCGCCAGGACGACTTCGGAGATGTTTGCATCCAAGATCGCCGCGTAAATCGCCAGCGGAGCCGTATGGCCCTGGCCATAGGCGATCACCGGTCCCGTCGCCGCCTGACGACGCAACAGAGTGATCCCGGCCAACAGATCGTACACCTGCCGCTCGGGCAACGTCTGGCCTAACAGCGGATAGACGCGGCGCAGCGTCCATAGGTAGCCCGGCCCGACCGAAGTGGCGCCCGTATTCCGAACCTCGACACCCACCGTCATCGCCCCATTCGCGAACCGAGGACGCGAGGGACCACCCCCGGCGAAGGTGCTGCGAGCGTCGGGGGAAATGGCGAAAAACACGGTCGGACTCGGCCACGTCGCGTCTCCCGGACGCATCGTCTTGATCCGCAGCGTCAGACCATCCGACGTATCGAATTCATGAGTTGCGAAACGGGTACCGCTGCGATCGCTTCCATCGTCGCGGACGTCCCGTGGCCGCGGCATGCGATCCTCAGGGATATGGCGAAACGTCCGTTCACGCAAGCGGGCCAGCGTGGATGCCTGGTGCCGGCGCCATGTTTCCAAATCGGTCACCTCGGGCAAATCCGCTTGCTTGACCAGCAAGGTATCGATCTGGCGCATGCGGTCGTCTTCCGGCAGATTCCCCTCGAACACCAGCAGATTCTCTGCGGGTTCGACGAAATCGGTGACGTCGTCTTGGACAGGAGTCGGGTCGTCCTTCAGATGCGTGTTGAACCAGGTGAAGACCGCCTGACGGAGCTTAGGAGTATAGCCGTGGGGAGCCAGATCTTCGACCAAATCGAAGTTGTCCGACGCGTCGAGCACCGCGTATTGATGGCGGATACGATGAGCCACGTCGCGATACGCAAAAGGCCGCCACAGCACGTCTTCCGAACCCGAGGCGATCAACAAGGCTCGTGGAGCGATCAGGGCTCCCAGATCGGGCCAGCACCAGCGGTAGTAGTTGATCCAGAACGCACAATCGCAGTGCCCGTCCGTCGCTCGATCGACGACCACATGCTCCGTGCTGCCCGTCTGACAAACCGGCGCGACGGCCTTAACGCGCTCGTCCGCAGCCGCCAGGCACCAGGATACGACCCCGCCACCGCTCAAGCCCGTCGCTCCCATCCGGTCGGCATCCACATCATCGCGAGTCTCCAGGTAGTCCAGCGCCCGCATGGCGTTCCAGACTTCGGTGCCCAGCGGCGTATAGCCTCGGCTGGGCCAATCCCAGCGGTCTTCGCGATACGTACCATGGTGCAACCCCTGCGATTCGCCCAACTGGATCGGGTCCAACACCAGGGCCACGTAGCCGTGCTGGCCAAACCAGCGCGGGTTCGCCTGGTACGGTGCGTTGACCTTGCCCAATGAGTGGCCGCACAGGTAAAGCACCGCGGGCAGACGACCGGTCACCCGCGCGGGACGATACAAGTTCCCCACGACGTATGCCCCAGGCACGCTCTGAAAATGGATCTTCTCGACCACATAATCATCCCGGTCCAACACGCCGGTGATCGTCGCGGTCAGTGGCGTACGTTCGGGCAACGGCGACAGACCGAGCATCTCCAGCCATTGTTCCCGCCGCTGCTCCAGTGTCGCCGCCCACTGGTCAGCCGGCAGCGGTTGGGCGAAAGACGCTCGGGACACATGCTGGGCCTCGCGACACACGCTGTCATAAATCGTCTCGGCCATCACCTGCGACGCCCAGGCTGCGAACTGGCAGCCACACAGCAGGACCACGATAGCAAGGACACGGTACCGCGACATGGTAGACTCCATCGAGTTTGGGTTTCAGGGCGGGGGTACAGATCGAGCCACGGTGAGCGATCGGATTGCTACCGAGCCTTCAACATGCGCTGGACGCGTTCTTGTTCCTTTTTGAGCGCTTCTTCCGGGATTGGCAGCGGTGTGAAATCGGAACGTTCCAGTTCTTCGTCCGGTGGAATCGCACGCCAACGCAGGCTGCGGAACCAGACGTCGGCACCGTGGTCCTGCAGCCGGAGATTGGCACCGCGAGCGGCAAGGTCCGCACCGCGGATGCGGAGCAGCTCCACTTCCTCGGCCCAACGAGGATCGGTGTAGTCGAAATCGATGACCTTCTCGCCATTCAACCAGTGCTGGAGCACCGTGCCCTTGCCGACGATGCGTCCTTCGTTCCACTGGCCGTAGGGCCGGGTGGCATCCTTCGAAGGTGCCATGCAGAAGAACAGGGAAGCGGCGCTCTGGCGAGGGTTCTCGCCGTACGGGCTGTTCGCATCGTCCAGGATCTGATACTCGTACTGCCCCGGCCGATAATAGACGCCGCTGTTACAGCCCTTGGATACCTTCCACTCGAAACGCAATTCAAAGTCGTCCGGCACCTTGGCCACCGTGTACGTCACATCACCGCCGCGCTGCTTGCAGTACAGCGTCCCGTCTTCCACCACCCAGTTGCCCGCATGCTGCCAGCCCTCGTCGGTTTGGCCGTCAAACAGCAGCTCGAACCCCATCTGTTGCTCTTCGCTGCTGAGCGTATTGGGCGGGG
>SKVE01000150.1 GCA_007129635.1 Planctomycetaceae bacterium | reverse complement strand
GGCTGGCTGCCAATCAAGTCAACCTGCCGTTTCGTTTGTTCGTGGTCAACTTGGCTGCCACGCCCGACGAAGGCGAGGAGCTGGTGTTTCTGAATCCGATCCTTGCTCAGCCGAAGGGTAATGAAGAGTATGAGGAAGGCTGCCTGAGTCTCCCGCAACTTTACGCACCGGTTCGGCGGCCTCAGCAGATCAAGGTCCAGGCCTACAACTTGCGAGGCGATGAGGTCAGTGCGACGCTGGACGGCATGTTGGCGCGGGTGGTCCAACACGAATACGATCATCTGGATGGGGTGCTGTTCACCGATCGAGTCAAGGCCACGGCCATGGCCGACGTGCAGCCGGTCCTGGATTCGTTCGAATCGGAGTTTGATCGCCGGCGTGAGCAGGGCGAGATCCCGTCGGACGAACAGATCGCCCAGCAGCTTCAGCAATGGGAGCAGAAGTACTGCTGACGGCTTCACCGGGGGCGGTCGATCTGCAGGGGTTGCGCGTCCCGGATATGCTCGGCCACCTGGCGGACGATCGAGGCGAAGTGGATGATCGCTGTGTAATGCCCGCCAGCCATCCGCACGTGGTGATCGTCGGACAATCCTGCGGTACGAGCCAGAGCCAACGCACTTTCCATTGGGACCACATCATCGTCTTTGGCGGTATACAGCCACGTCCGTTGCGGATCCAGCCGGTGCGCTACTCGAGTCGGTTCGATCTGCCAAAGCAGTTGGCGGATGGCATCGCCCTCGTATCCAGCTCGCTCCAGACCGCGGCGGAAATTGGCGGCATCGCGTGCTTCGCCAATCAGCACGTCGTACAGGTTACCACCGGCCAGCATCACGAACGTGGTCTGATAGGCTCGATCCAAGCTGGCGGCCACCGAAGTCACGAACCCGCCCAGACTGGTTCCCTGGACGGCGATCCGGCTGGCGTCGACTTCCGGCAGAACGGCGATCGCATCCCGAGCTCGGCGGACGTCGGCGATCGCCTGGCGGATCACGGTGACCAGATTGTCCGGTTCCGGGCGATCCGCGTCGCCACGTCGCAGGCCGTAGTAGGGCAGATGGATCAGGAAAGCGTGCATACCTTCGGCCTGAAAGGCACGAGCAAACAACCGGCCCACCGGCATGGCTCGGCCCGATTCGTGCACGACCAGCACGGCCGGTCGTTTGGCTTGCTCCGCATGCTGCTCGAAGGGCGGATACCAAACCATCGTCACACGGTCGTTGGTTGCGTCGCCGCTGGGCACCGGCGAGGGAAAGCTGACGATCCTGCGATTCGCGGATTCCGGATCCGGTTCCCAGGTGACCGAAAACGGTTCGGGACGCCAGGCCAGACCGTCCAGGCAGTCCTGCGCATCGGGCTCGGAATCGGTGGTGGGATGGAGCGTGTCGTGCGTTTCGAATTGCACCCGGGTCGGCGATTCGAAAGCGGAGCCTAGCGGGACACCAAACAGCGTCAAAAAACAGGTCGCGAGGACCCATCGTCTGTTGATAGAAGCGTGCATCATCCGCCGATTCCCGATATTCGAAGGTGGTGGATCGTAGGCTTGTGGCCGGGCAATCCGACAGGATAACATCCGAGCGGCACAATGGAAGGGGCGGGAGCCAATGAGCCGGTTTCGGACAGGCCGCTCTGCAAAGTCAAATCAACACACCGGCGATACAGGCGGTCATCAAGACGGCGATCGTCCCGGCAATCAGGGCGCGGAAACCGTAGTGCGCGATGTCCTTGCGCCGCGAGGGGACCAGCCCGCCGATGCCACCGATCATGATGCCCATCGAACCGAAATTCGCGAAGCCGCACAGCGCGTACGTCGCGATCGTGAACGATCGGGGCGATAACTGGTCCTTCATGGCGATCAGGTCCTGATACGCCAGGAACTCGTTGAAGATCGTCTTCTTGCCCAACAACATGCCTACTTGTTGCGCCTCGGACCAGGGCACTCCGATCGTCCACGCCAAAGGCGCCATCACCCATCCCAGCATCCGTTCCAGCGAAAGCGGCTGTCCCGCCACGTCTGGAAACAAGCCGAGCATCCAGTTGAACATGGCCACCAGCGCGATGAACGCGATCAGCATGGCGCCGACGTTCAGCGCCAAGGTCAACCCGTCTGCGGCTCCCCGACAGGCGGCATCCAGCAGATTCGCATCGGTCTTGGGCACCTGGACGCGGACCACTCCCTTGGTTGGCGAGACATCGACTTCCGGCACCATGATCTTGGCGACCACCAAGGCCGCCGGAGCCGACATCAACGAAGCGGCCAGCAGATGCCCCGCGTCGGCGCCCATCCCGACGTACGCCGCCATCACGCCTCCGGCGATCGTCGACATCCCGGCGGTCATCATGGCCATCAGCTCCGAACGCGTCATGGACGCCAGATAAGGCCGGATCGCCAGCGGTGCCTCGGTCATCCCCACAAATACATTGGCGGCCGCGCACAGCGATTCCGAACCCGAAACATCCATCACCCAAACCATCAACCGCGCCATTACCTTGACCAACTGCTGCAGGATCCCCGCGTGGAACAGCAGCGCGGTCAGCGACGAGACGAAAATGATGGTGGGCAGCACCGAAAACGCAACAAAATGGTCCTGAAAACTCGTGCCGAAGACGAATTCGGCGCCTGCGTTCGAAAAACTCAGTACCTGGGCAACCACCACACGAGCCCCTTCGAAGACGCGCTGTCCCGGCGGACTCCACAACAACAGCATGGCCAGCACGAACTGCAACGCAATCCCACTGACGATCAGACGCACGTGCAGTCGTCGCCGATTCTCCGACAACAGCCAAGCCAGCAGCAGCATGACACCCAGCCCGCCGAGACTGATCCAACGATCGATACGCTTCCTCCTTTGGTCACATGGCGGTCGCTATCCTAAACAATCGCGTTGCGGAAAAACAGTCGAGAGCGGCGGGGGGGAGTTGCACTTTAGTCCGGCGGATACCAAGGAGCACAAAGACACTGTCGTATCTTGGCAATCGGCCCTGCAGCCGGTAGCATCTCAGGGAAAGGACTAACATCCCCTGAGAGATGGGAGAACGAAGATGGCTGATCGAACTGCGGGACTTTTGCCAGAAGTACAAGACTTCCTGACGGCGGGACCCTTGGGAGGGGTGATCGATGGTCAAACGGCCGTTGCGGCAGACGAGCATCTGCTGGTGACTCGCGATCCGGGGTCGGGCGATGTGATCGCCCAGTTCTATGGCTTGCGGGCAGACGATGTGGACCGAGCTGTCCAGGCGGCCGGTCGGGCCTTCGCCGAATCGGGCTGGGCAGAATCGGCACCGGCCGCACGTGCGGCAGCACTACATCGGTTGGCCGATGCGATGGAAGCACGCAAAGAAATCGTGGCTCAGATCGAGGCACTGGATAGTGGTAAGCTGTACCCGCAAGCGATGGGAGACGTACAGAATTTCGTCGCCACGATGCGTTATTTTGCGGACATGGCTCAGCACATCCAACGGCGCAGCGTGCTGGCGGTCGCTCGGCACGAAGCCTGGACCTCGCGGCATCCGTGGGGTCCGTGCGGGTTCATCGTTCCCTGGAACTTTCCCTTGTTGCTGGTGGGCTGGGGCATCGCTCCCGCGTTGGCGGCGGGGAACACCGTGGTGATCAAGCCGGCCGAGGATACCCCGTTGTCGGCCATCTATTTGGGCAGATTGGCCAAGGAGATCGGGTTGCCGGACGGGGTGATCAACGTGGTGCCCGGGTTGGGCGAGACCGCTGGGGCGGCGCTGGCGGCCCACCCCGGACTCAGGCGACTGTCGTTCACCGGGTCGCCCGAGGTCGGGCGGCAGGTCGCTCAGGCGTGTGGCCGCAACCTGGTACCGGTCAAATTGGAACTGGGTGGCAAAGGGGCCGCCGTGGTGTTCGAGGATACGCCGCTGGACGATACCGTCGAAAAACTGGTGCGGGCGATCACCTTCCATACGGGACAGGTGTGCTGCGACGCCACGCGATGGCTGATCCAAAAACCGATCTACGAGCGTTTTGTGGAAGCCACCGTCGATCGGATGAACCGCGTTCGCGTCGGTTACCAATTGGACCGCCGATCGCAGATGGGACCGGTGGTCAGTCAGAAGCAACGCGAGCGGGTACTGAGCTATCTGCAGCGAGGCGTCCAGCAGGGCGCGACATTGGTCCTGGAAGGAGGCGTCTTGCAGGTGCCGGATCGCGACGGCTTCTATGTCAAGCCGGCCCTGTTGGCCGGATCCCTGGACAACGTGGCGGCTCGCGAGGAGATCTTCGGACCGGTCGCCTACCTGACTCCTTTTGAGGACGAAGCCGAGGCGGTTCGATTGGCGAACGACACGGACTATGGCCTGGCCAACAGCGTCTGGACCAGCGACCTGAACCGAGCGGCTCGCGTGGCGGAATCGATGGTGGCTGGCAATAGCTGGATCAACTCGCACAATCTGTTCCCGCATGGTGTTCCCTACGGAGGGATCGGCAAGAGCTGCATGGGCGGCGGCGTGCTGTCCGTGCAGACACTTTTGGACTATTGGCGTAGCCTGTCTGTGGTGAGCCCACTCTG
>SKVE01000253.1 GCA_007129635.1 Planctomycetaceae bacterium | reverse complement strand
GGGCCACGTGGCTCAACGCCGCAATGCCGTGACGATTCTTCGATTTTCGGTTTTGACACGCTGGGAGAAAATCGATATTCTCCGCCTTCGCTCGCTGGTACAAGGATGTCCGTTGCGAGTAACAGCCCAAGACCGCATTCGAAGATCGGGGGGATCGGCTGGCGGAACCGCCGGCTTGTTTCCATCCGTTCCCTACCCAACCGCACAAGGAGGTGCGACAATCGTGCTCCCGATCCCACCTAATTCGCCGCAATTGCGTGTTCTGATTGTCGATGGCTCCGAAGATAACCGTGAAGTGCTGAGTACCGCCCTTCAAATGAGGGGCGTTTCGACTTATCAGGCTGCCGAACCCCGGCAGGGAGTCGAACTGGCTCGACAGCATCATCCGCAGGTCATTGTCTTGGATTTGGAGGGACAGGATGCGGACGACGAGCAGATTTGTCGGGACTACGAATCCCAATCGCGAGACGACGACAGCTCGTTGGTGGTGCTGGGTCGAGCCCGCTACTACGAAGAACACCTGCCTCGGGATCGAATTGTTTCCAAACCCTATCATTTTGCTCCGCTGGTTCGTACAATCGAGAGCTTGTTGAGTTCCCGGAAAGCTTCTTGAACGGCCGGATAGCCCGGCCAGTACGCAGGGCAGCGTCATGGCCTCGCTGTTTGTCATCAAAGGACGCGACCAAGGTAAGCGTTTCGAGTTGGACGCCCCGGTCTTGGGCTTGGGGCGCGACGCAAAGAATCCGATCCAGTTGCACGATTCGGAGGTGTCTCGGCGCCACGCTCAGGTGCTGCGCACCGCCGAGGGATTTTCGCTGGTCGATCTGAACAGCTCCAACGGCACGTATGTCAACAGCCAGACCATCAGCCAGCATGTGCTGCAGTCCGGGGACCGGGTGCAGTTGGGGCGAACGCTGTTGATCTTCACGGGCAACGAGGAGCGATCGTCGATCGATCTGGCGGAAGAGGTCGCGATCATCGACCGCAGCAAACCGCCCGAAGGTTCACGCATCATCACCTCGATCGGCCAGGAGGAAGGTAGCCGGATTTACACGGATGCCGATTTCGCCAACAACCCCTGGCTGGCTCGGACACGCAGCAACCTGCAGATCATGTATCAGACCGCGTTGGCCGTCAGCCACACGTTGGACATCGATCAATTGTTGCAGCGGATCATGGAGTTCATCTTCGAGTGGGTCGAGACCGATCGCGGCTGCATCATGCTGGTCGATCGCGAAAGCGACCAGTTGTTACCCAAGGTATTCCGGCACCGGCGTCGCAGCACCGATGGCGAGAAGATGCGGATCAGCGAGACGATCCTGGATTACGTCATGAACAAACGCGAGGGCGTGTTGACCAGCGACGCTCAAGAAGACGACCGCTGGGACACGGGGGCCAGCATCCTGAAGATGGGCGTTCGCGAAGCGATCTGCGTCCCCATGCAAGGTCGGTACGACATCGTCGGCATTATCTACATCGACACGTTCACGCCGCCCGGTCAGATGATCCAGAATCGGCAGGTGAACAAGTTCACCGAAGAGCATCTGAAGCTGATGATCGCCATCGCTCATCAGGCGGCGCTGGCGGTCGAAGACACATCGTTCTACTCGGCGATGGTCGAGGCCGAACGGTTGGCGGCGGTCGGCCAGACGATCGCGACGCTGTCGCATCACGTCAAGAACATCCTGCAGGGCATCCGCGGCGGTAGCTACCTGATCGAAGAAGGCCTGAAACACGACAAGAACGACTTGATCCGCAAAGGCTGGAACATCGTCGATAAGAACCAGGAAAAGATCTCGAACCTGGTCATGGACATGCTGACTTTCAGCAAGGAACGCCAGCCGGAACGGGTGGCCACATCGTTGAGCGATGTGGTGACGGAGGTGGTCGAGTTGATGGCGAGCCGTGCGGCGGATGTCGGCGTTCAGATCGTTTGGCAACCGGTCGAGGATCTGCCCACACTGACGTTCGACCCCGATGGCCTGCATCGAGCGATTCTGAACGTGGTGACCAACGCTATCGATGCCTGCGAAAATGCCGAGCAGGGTCGCATCGAGATCCGGACAAGCTACGACGAAGAGAAGTCGATGGCGTCGGTCGCCATCCGCGACAACGGCTTGGGCATCCCCGAAGAGGATCTGGGCAAGATTTTTTCCGTCTTCGAATCCCGCAAAGGGAATCGGGGTACGGGGTTAGGGTTGCCCGTCAGCCAGAAGATCCTGCAGGAACATGGCGGGGATATCCGAGTCGAAAGCCAGCCGCAACGGGGTAGCACCTTCTATCTCGAATTCCCGGCCGTCGTCTCCACTCCGCCGACCACATCGATGGAAACCTAAGCACCGTTCGAGAAATAACTGACGCACTTGCTGCCCCCTGACCCTGCCCTCTCCCACGAGGGGCGAGGGGACATTGGACAGTTATTTCTCGAACGGTGCTAAAGGCCCACCAACACCTGTTTCAGAAAGTCGCCTTCGTGTGCCAGCAGTTCGAGTTGCAGGGAGCGGATGGCCGGGCTCGAATGGCTCGACGCTGGCAACCGTCCGTGGCGGTGACGGGTCGGATGGGGATCGTCCATGGGTTGGGCGAACATGCGGGCCGTTACGACCATGGGGTAGAATCGTTTTGCCGAGCCGGGATCGAAGTCGTCGCTTTCGATCTGATCGGGCACGGGCTGAGCGGCGGACCGCGCGGCCACGTGTCGGATTACGCGTTGCTGCTGGACGATATCGACGTGCTGGTCCGCGAGCTGCAGCGCCACGAAGATTCTCGGCCGTGTTGGCTGTACGGGCACAGCCTGGGTGGCAATCTGGTATTGAACTACGTGTTGCGCCGCAGTCCGGCCTTGTCGGGCCTGATCATCACCAGCCCGCTACTGCTGCCGGCCTTTCCCCCACCCCTTTGGAAACGGATGCTGGCGGCGGTCTTGAACCACGTGTACCCCAGCGCCGTTTTTTCGACGGCGATCGATCCGGCTGACCTGTCCCACGATCCGCGGGCTGTCCAATGCTATCGTGAAGATCCGCTGGTACACGATCGCGTCTCCGTTCGGCTGGGCGTCCAGATGCTGGCCGCCGGTCGTTGGGCACTGGAACACGCGGATCGGTTGGCGTTGCCGACGCTGCTGATGCACGGCACGGGCGACCGGATCACCTCGGCCGCCGCCAGTTTAAGCTTCGCCCAACGAGCGGGGCCGATCTGCACGCTGAAACTCTGGCCGGATCTGTACCACGAACTGCAATGGGAAACCGAACGCGACATGGTGCTGGCAGTGATCCTCGATTGGCTCCGACAGCACTGCTAGCAACGATAGCACGGTCGTCTTCGCGACGGATTCATCTGGTATCCGATCGGGCAAATGCGTATTTTTCGCGAGAGTCAGCGGTTGTTCCTTGCCGATTTCAAACGACATGACCACAAGAACCAAGATGCTACCCAATACCGATCCAAGCCCAGCAACGGACAGAACGCCCATCCGGCGGCCGATCTTCGTTGGGATGCTGGTTTTGGGAGCGTATCTGATGGGATCAGGCTCGATGCACGCGGTGGACACTTGGGAAGTCTCGTCGATGTTGAATGATACGGTTCCCGAACCACCTTGGCAGGCATCGTTCGTGGTCGACCCCGACGCGCAGCCGTTTTCTCAGGCGTCTTACCCGGTAGGACCGCACTCGAGCGGTAGGCACCACGCCGACGGGTCCGACTGGCAATGGCACATCCTGCCCAAGGGATTCATCTACTCGACGTACTGGGCCAGCGCGGCGGAACCACGGCTGGCGACGCATGTGGTCAAGGATCTGCGCGGTAACATGCTGCTGGATTCGCACATCGGCGGTCGCGTCGGCATGGTGCGTTTCGGCCCCAAGGATCGCGACGAGGGCTGGCAGTTGGATGTTTTGGGCGGCGCGAAGCTGCGGCAGGACATCGACGTGGATCTCGACGTCATCGGTACCGATTTTCGCTACGATATCTTAATGACCTACGGCGTGGGCCCCTTGGCGTATAAGTTCGGTTTCTACCACGTCAGTTCGCATGCCGGCGACGAATGGTTGCTGAAGAACCCGGATTTCGAGCGACTGAACTATTTCCGTGATGGTCTGGTTCTGGGCGTGTCCTACTTCCCCAATCCGCGGCTTCGCTTGTATGGGGAAATCGGTTGGGCATTTGCCGTGGAAATCTCCCGGCCCTGGGAGTTCCAATTCGGGATCGATTACGGGCCAGCCCACCCGACGGGGATTACCGGTGCGCCGTTCGCCGCCATCAACACCCATCTGCGTCAGGAGCTGGACTTCGGCGGCAACATGGCACTGCAACTGGGCTGGGCCTGGCGCGGCGAACGGTCCGTTGGCATCCTGAGGACCGGGATGTACTACTACAACGGCTACAGCCCTCAGTTCTCCTTCTACGAGGATCGTGAACAACAACTGGGCTGGGGCGTGTGGTACGACTTCTGATCCCCGCCACGCCGGTTATTGCACACCGCTGATGCCCTCGCCCCGTAGCTGAACTCGCCAGAGTTCAGCGGCGGACTTGG
>SKVE01000749.1 GCA_007129635.1 Planctomycetaceae bacterium | reverse complement strand
CAGAGCCAATTCGAGATGTTGGGAACCAATGTCATCGTGGTTCTGCCCGCAAGCCGCCGTAGCGGTGGCGTGCAACGTTCCGGAATGCCCAGCCTGACGGCTCGAGACGTCGAGGCCATCCGGACAGAGTGTCCCTCGGTCCTGGCCGCCAGCGCGATGGTCCGCGCCGGCGGTCAGGTCATCTATGGGAATACGAACTGGAGCCCCAGCGAGATGTGGGGCGTGGGGACCGATTATTTGACGGTCCGCAATTGGCCGTTACGGCATGGCGGGTTCTTCACCGAACGGGACATCAGCTCGGCCGCCAAAGTCTGCGTGATCGGACAAACGTTGGTCCGCGAGCTGTTTCAGACCAGCGATCCGCTGGGCCAGACGATCCGGATCGCGAATATCCCGTTCCAAGTGATCGGAGTTTTAGAGCCCAAGGGCGTCAATCTGTTCGGTCAGGAGCAGGACAACATCGTGCTGATGCCCTTCACGACGGTCCGCAAGCGGCTGCAAGGATCGGAGTTCGACCACGTGCATCTGGCCATGGTTTCGGCGCGATCCATGCAGCAGATGTCCGATGCGCAAAACGAGATCACGCAACTGCTGCTAGAGCGGCATCGGATTCATCCCGGCGAACCGGCGGACTTCGAGGTGCAAAACACCGACGAATTCGCCAAGATCCTGGGCATGATCACCGGCACGATGACCATGTTGTTGGCCTCGATCGCCGGGATCTCGCTGATCGTCGGCGGGGTCGGGATCATGAACATCATGCTGGTGTCGGTCACCGAGCGAACTCGCGAGATCGGCATTCGCATGGCCGTGGGCGCTCGGCCCAAAGACATCCTGCGTCAGTTCCTGATCGAAGCCGTCCTGTTGTCCTGCATCGGAGGGGTGATCGGGTTCGCATTGCGCGTCGCCGCCTCGACGGGCCTGACCATGCTGATCAACACCTTGTCCAGCGGTTCCGAGTGGCAGGTCGTGATCTCGGTGCCGGCCGGCGTCATCGCCTTTCTGTTCGCCGCAGCCGTCGGCATCTTTTTCGGCTACTATCCGGCGCGTCGAGCCAGCCGCTTGGATCCTATCGAGTCGCTCCGCTACGAGTGACCCCCCCGATGTCAGAGCGATCTTGTTGGGCAAGCAGCCAGCATTCGTGGGCATTACGAGTGATTTTACCGGCATAACCCCGAAAACTGGATTCTTGGAAACCAGCATGCCGAAGAACGATATACCATGCGTTCCATACTGCGCTACCTTACCGTCGCCTTCGCTGCGATAGCATCATTGCTAGCGTCCGCTCGGATTGCGCCCGCTCAATACCTTCCGCTTTCTCGGCTTCTCCCGCCCGGCCAATCGACGATCCAGGTTCGCGATCCCAGCCAACTGCCTCGATTGTCCATCGCCGACATCCCACCGCCAGCCACCGTCTTTCAGCCGCAAGCTGATCTGCCCGAGCGTTACCTTTCGTTGGACGAGGCGATCCGGATCGGATTGGCCAACAGCCAGGTCGTGCGGATTCTGGGTGGCTTGACCGCCGCATCCAGTGGCCGCACCGTTTATGATCCTGCGATTGTGAACAATCAGATTGACGAGCAACTGTCCCGATTCGATCCGACACTGGCGATCGACAATACTTGGAACCGTCGCGAGACGCCTGGGTTTGTCTTCGATCCCGATCCGGATCGCTGGTTGTTATTCGGCAGCCGCCGTGACGACTATCGGTTCGACATGGGGTTGTCCAAGGTCACCGCCTCCGGCGGCACGGCTCGGATGGGCGTCCTGGCGAATCCGCTACGAGACCGACCGGGCTTTCGCCAGACGCCTTCGGCACTGGATCTGACGTATGTCCAGCCTCTTTTGCGGGGCGGCGGTTGGGCGGCCAATCGGGTGCCGATCGTGTTGGCGCGGATCGACGCCGAGCGCTCGTATTTCCAGTTGAAAGACAGTGTCCAGGAGTTGGTTCGCGGCGTGATCGAGGGCTATTGGGCGTTGGTCGCCGCCCGCACCGATGTCTGGGCTCGCCAACGCCAGGTCGAGCAGGCTCAGTTCGCCTTGGATCGAGCGCAAGCGGCGCTGGACGTCCGGATCGCCGATGCCAGCGTCGCGGCTCAGGCACGAGTTTCCCTCTTGAACTTCCGCACGTCGCTGGTCGCCGCGGAAAACGCGGTACTGGATCGCGAGGCTGCTTTGCGCAACGTGTTGGGCTTACCCCCGATGGACGGCCAGCGGATCGTGCCCATCTCGCCGCCCACCACCCAACGCCGCAATTTCGACTGGACCGCGCTGCTGGAATTGGCCGAACAGCGCAGGCCGGATCTGATCGAATTGAAACTGATCCTGGAGGCCGACCAGCAGGCCCTGCTGCTGGCTCGCAATGAAGCCTATCCGCAACTGGACGCCGTGGGAAGGTACCGTTGGAACGGTCTGGAAGGCACCTTGCCGGACGGCTCGAATCTGCGTTCGTTTGGCGATTTCAACGACTGGACGTTGGGCGTGAATTTCTCAGTACCCCTGGGGCTGCGTCGCGGCCGAGCTGCCTTGCGCAGCCAGGAGCTGTTGATCGCTCGCGACCGCGTCAACCTCCAGCAGGGCCTGCATGCAGCGGCCCACCAGTTAGCATTGACGTTGCGCAACCTGGAACGTACCTGGGAGCAATACGATCTGGCTCGGCAGACCCGAGACGCCGCGGGACTGAACCTTAATCTGCAGGTCGAGAATTATCTGGCGGGACGCGTTCAATTCATCAACGTGCTGCTGGCCATCAACGACTGGGGTAACGCCATCGGGTCCGAGGCCCAGTTCTTGGCGTCGTTCAATGTCGAGCTGGCTAACCTGGAGCGTCAATCGGGCATGATCCTGGAGACGCATGGCGTACGATTCTATGAAGAGCCGTTTTGCACGCTAGGCCCGCTGGGCGAACTGGGCCGCGGCCGCGAATTCCCCGCATCCCTTCGTCCCGGCGCCAACGCGGATCGCTACCCCGAAGGTCAGCGCCCTGCCGAGGAAGCGTTCGATCTTCAGAACCCGGTCGACCGTCTGAACCGACACCAACCCCCTGCCGAACCGCTCGAACCGCCACCGCCCAACCCATCCGCCCCACGATGAATCGTGAACTCCAACGTCCGGAACAGGATGCGGCAGTAATTCATTTGCCGATCCCAACGTTGCATGAAGCTCCCTCGTAGGGTGGATTAGTAATCCGTCCGCCCTCCGGCACCGGCCTCCGATCACCCGTTGGCGAGTTCGGACCCAACGACGATAATCGAACGCAATGGTGCCATAGATGCATTGATGCGATTCGTCCCAGCCCAACGAAAGGCGGGTGGATCCAGCGGGCGGCTGAGTTCGTCCAGGGCCTGCCGTGCGGCGAAACGAAGGGGATCGGAGATCGTAGATGACGAGGAATCGGACGCGGCGGGTTACCACTTCAGTAAGCGGTGGGCAGAAAGATTTTGCGGTCTTCTCCCAGGAAATCCTGCAATCGATCCACGTCGACGCGCCGCTGGCCAGCTTTCTCCGACACGCTACGCATCGGTTCCTGGAGTTCTTCACCTGCGATGCCGTCGAGATCTGGGTCAAGCGGGAGGACGACTGCCTGTGCTGCAAAGCGGAACGACGACCTGGAAAATCCCTGACCGTCGAGATCCAGCAGCGAGTCTGCCGGGGGACGTCCATCGATGCGTGTACCGAATCGTGTCGGCGGCGGGTGGTTGGTGCTTCGCACATCGCGCTTCCCCTGGTGGCTGCGGGCGAGACGCTCGGGCTGTTGCAGATGGCCAGTCGCGAAGCGGACTCTTTCCCACCGGAAGATCAGCGGTCCTGCGAGGGGCTGGCCCAGACGCTGGCGCTGGCACTGGTCAGCCGATTCGCCCACGCTGCCTTGCGCGAACGGATCAAGGAGTTGACCTGCCTGTACCAGTTGGCTCAACTGGCGGAGACTCCCGCGATCACGGCCGAGCAACTCTTCGGCGGGATCGCTAATCTGTTGCCAGCCTCCTGGCAGTACCCGTAGATCGCTGCGGCGCGGATCGTGCTGGACGGAGTGGTCTATGCGACGGCCAATTTCGGAAAATTCGTCCATCGACAGTCGGCCGAGATCATGATCGGTGGCCACGCCCGCGGCTCGGTCGACGTGGTCTATCGGGAACACCGGCCCGAGCTGGACGAAGGCCCTTTTCTGGACGAGGAGCGTAGTTTGATTGACGCCGTCGCCCGGCAGATCCCGGTGATTGTCCAGCGGCGAGAAGCGGCGGAAGAGGAGCAACGGTTGCAGGACCAGTTGCGGCACGCGGACCGGCTGGCCACGATCGGGCAGCTCGCCGCCGGTGTGGCCCACGAATTGAACGAGCCGTTGGGCAATATCCTGGCGTTTGCCCAGTTGGCCGAGAAGCAGCCCGAACTGCCGCGGCAAGCCGCGTTGGACCTCGAAAAAATCGTCTCTGCCTCGCTGCATGCCCGTGAAATCATCAAGAAACTGATGCTGTTCGCCCGCCAAATGCCGCCGCAGAGAACGATGGTGGATCTGAAGCATGTCATCGAAGATGGGTTGGTATT
>SKVE01000346.1 GCA_007129635.1 Planctomycetaceae bacterium | reverse complement strand
TACAATACCGCCTGCGGTGCGGGGAGCGGACGCCGATTCAGCTTGCTCAAAGCGCCGGTAGCAAATCGGCTAGTTTTTCCATTTTCGAGGGGCGGCGGGTGGTCGGGGGCCTCGAGGCGGCTGCGTGCGTCACTGGCGCGCGCGGTGGTCGCTGTGGATCTTCAGCCCGGCATGCTCGATCGCGCGAGGCAGAAGGCACCGGCAGCAGATCTTGACAACCGCCGCTGATCCGGCAAAGCTGGTCGCTGTGTTTATCGCGTTTCTTTGCTCCTGGAAATCATCCCCATCATGCCGATCCCTGTTTACCTGATCACCGGTTACCTCGGTTCCGGAAAGACCACGTTACTGAACCACTTACTGGCCACTCAGGAGGTCCGGTCGCAGCGGGTGGCCTTATTGGTCAATGAGTTTGGAACGTTGGGAGTGGATGGGCAGCTATTGAAAGGGTCTGCCGAGCACGTGTTCGAGCTGAATCGGGGCAGCTTGTTCTGTGCTTGCATCCAGACGGACGTGGTGCAGGCGTTGGAGACGATCGCCGCGGAAATCCGGCCGCAGTTGGTGATTGTCGAGGCCAGCGGAATGGCGCAGACCGCCGATTTGGACAGCTTTTTCCAGTTGTCGTCCACGCGAGATCGGTTCCAGGTACAGGCCAATGTGTGTGTGGTGGACCCGAACTTCACCAAAGTGCTGCCTTATCTGAAGGCGTCGCGGGCGCAGGTCGCGTCGGCCGATGGGCTGGTGATCAACAAGATCGACGTGTTGGGCGAAGCGGGTGCAGAGCGACTGGCGTCGGTGGTCCGTGATTTGAACCCCCGCGCCGCCCAGGTCCGGGTCGCTCATGGTCGTATCGAATGGGACTGGTTGCAGAGTTTGCAGCATGTGCCTTGTCAGGGCGAGGCCACCATCGCGCCTCCGCAGGAATTGGCAACGTGTTCGATCGTGGGCCGCCAGGGGGATCGCAAAGCGTTCCATGCCGCCTTTGCCCAGATGCAGGACCAGTTGTTGCGGCTGAAGGGGGTGGTCGACTGGGGAGACGGGCCTGTGCTGGTCGAAGGCGTGTTTGATCAGCTCACCGAACGGCCGTTTCGGGGAGAAGAACCCCGTTTCGGGATCACCGTGATCGGCTGGAAGACGACGGCCGAGCAACTGACTCAAGCTTTCGCTCCCACGCTGCAGCGCACCGATATCCCGCTGGTGAACTTGACGCTGGGCAATTGCGGGCACTGATAGCCACCGACGACGTGCCTCATGCGGCCGAACCGGACGTTGCACGCGAGTGGCCGAGCCTGCGGTGCGGCGATCCGTGTCGAATGATTATCTTTCTGCCACCAATCTTTCTGCCCATGCGACGGTCTGGTCGGTGTTGGGTTCTAATTTTCTTGTGATTCCGATACACTTGGGACAGCTTGGCATACGCCGCCAGCGTCAATGGCCGGAGTCGGCTGTTTTCGCTGGATTCGTCAGAAAAAGGACCGTGACGGGACAAATATTACATGCACGTCTTTTTGTTCGATATCGATGGGACACTGATTCATACCCGAGGTTCGGGAACGATCGCGTTGCGCCAAGCGTTTCTCGAAGCGTTTGGGTGTGACCCGCCGCCGACGATCGACACGTGCGGGCGGACCGATCGAGCGATTGCCAGCGAGTTGTTTCAGGCGTGCGGGGTACGGGGCACGTCGGAAAACTGGCACCGATTCCATCAGACGTACTTGAAGCACTTGGCGGACCAGTTACCCTTGGGCGTCGGTCAGGTACTGCCTGGGGTGCAGGCCATGTTGCATTCGCTGGCAGACGATTCCGACAAAGCGATTGGCATATTGACCGGCAATACTCCGGAGGGAGCTAGGATCAAATTGGTTCATTTTGGCATCGACCATCATTTCGGTTTCGGCGGGTATGGCCACGAACATGAGGATCGTTGCATTGTGGCCGAAGCGGCTTTAACGGCAGCTCGGCAGCGGATCAACGGACGTTTGCATCTGGAGCGAGTTTGGGTCATCGGTGACACGCCGCGCGATATCCTTTGCGCCCGGCACATCGGTGCTCGAGCGGTGGCAGTGGCGACGGGCCTTTATAACCGAGACCGTCTGGCGGTTCAGCGGCCGGACGTGTTGTTGGACGACTTTTCGCAAGCCGATCATTGGCTTGGCTGCCTGGATGTTGGAGTCGCCTGACGCCATGAGTGCTGCGCTGTACTACGGACCGGGAACGCTGCTGGAGATCGACCTGGCCCCCGCCTGTCTGATGGCCGATCTCAGCCGCCTATCGGCTCGGTCGATCGACGATCCGGTCGCCGCCGTGTGCGCCGCCTTGGCCGATCCGTTGGGGTTCCCGCCGCTGGCTCGAGCCACGGTTCCGGGCGATCGCATCGTGGTGGCCATCGCCGACGATGTGCCTCGACAAGCGGCCGTCGTCGCGGGCATTGTGCATTCGCTGGTCGAGGCGAACGTATTGCCGGAAGATATCACCGTCCTGCTGTCGGGCGGCGTGGACGCCTGTGAAATCCAGGGAATCGGTGATCTCTTGCCCTCGCGGTTGGCCGCAGAAGTGCACATCCAGCAGCACGATCCGCTGGATACAAAGAGTCTGGCTTATCTGGCGGCGTCCAAAGAGAACAAGCCGATCTTTTTCAATCGCCTGTTGTTCGACGCGGACATGGTGCTGCCCGTCGGGTGTTTGCGTCCTCAATCTTCCTTGGGTTATCTGGGCGTCCATGGCAGCCTGTTCCCGACCTTTTCGGATCAAACCACGTTGCAGCGTCTTCGTGCGGCCGTGGGGAGCCATCAGACGGTCCAGCAGCGGCGGCATGCTCGGGAGGCGGCCGAGGCGGCTTGGCTGTTAGGGATCCAATTGATGTTGCAGGTCGTGCCGGGGGTGGGGGACAGTCTGTTGCATGTACTGGCGGGCGCGGCGGACGCGGTCGGTCAGCAGGGGCATGGGTTGTGTGAAGCGGCCTGGTTGCATCGTTTATCTGCCAGTCCGCAGTTGGTCATCGCGGCCATCGAGGGTGGAGATCACGTGCAAACGTGGGAGAACGTCAGCCGAGCGCTGCATGCTGCCTTGGCCGTCACGGCCGACCATGGCGCCATCGTGTTGTGCACGGATTTAAAGCGTCCGCCAGGTCCGGCCCTGCAACGTTTGGCCAGCCAGCCTGACGATTCGATCGCGCGACGAGAGATCCTGCGCGATCGATCGTTTGATGCGGCAGCGGCCTTGATGTTGCTGGACGCTCGTCCGCGAGTCGACGTGTTTTTGCTGAGCGGATTAAGCGAGGATGCGGTCGAAGACTTGGGGCTGGGGTATGTGACCGGTCCCGAACAAATCGTGCGGTTAAGCCGCCAATACCCGACCTGCTTGCTCCTGGGCGACGCGCATCGGACCATGCTGGAACTGGATCACACCGAAGATTGAAACTCGAGGGCGTCTACCGTGATCGCCGAGTCATTGGCTAAAGAGTACCGATCGTTGACCGAGGACTGGGGGCTGATCGACATCAGTTGCCGGACACGGATCGAATTGTCCGGTGGGGACCGTATCCGATTCCTCAACGGATTTTGCACGAACGACCTGCAGCGACTAGCACCTGGTCAGGGGTGTGAGGCCTTTGTGACCAACGTGAAAGGCAAGACCATCGGGCATGTGTCCATCTTTTGCGGTCCCGAGCACCTGATCCTCGAGACCGTCGCCGGTCAGGCCGAGTTGATCCTGACGCATCTGGATCGCTACTTGATCCGGGACGATATTCGCATGTTCGATCGCACGTCGGAGTGGGGCCAGTTGTTGGTCGCGGGCCCGCGAGCTGGCATGGGCTTGGATCGCTGGCTGAATACGGATCACGACCGGCCGATGCGGCAGGACAACGGGTTATCGCGGTACCGGATCGAGCTGGGCGCTATCGATGCCTGGCTGATCTTCCTGCCTCGCCGGGAACTCGGTCAGCGGATCGATCAGTTGGTGTCACAGGGTGCTGCGTCATGCAGCCGGCAGGCGTGGGACATCTTGCGGGTCGAGGCAAGCTGGCCCGAATTCGGCAAGGACGTTACCGATGCGAATCTGCCTCAGGAGGTGAATCGAAACGCGACGGCGATCAGTTTTACCAAGGGCTGTTATCTGGGCCAGGAGACGGTCGCTCGGCTGGACGCGTTGGGACACGTCAACCGGTTGCTGGTCCCGGTGCGATGGATGGGGCAGACGGTTCCTGCGGCCGGTGAGGCGATCGAAGTCCAGGGACAGCCGACCGGTGCGGCGGTCGGCACCGTCACATCGGCCATCTGGTCGCCACGTTGGAATGCACCGCTGGCCTTGGCTTATCTGCGAGTTCCCCATCATCGCCCGGGAACCATGCTGCGATCGGTCGCCGGATCGTGCGTTGTCGTCGACATCAAGATGGCGTGACACGCGTGAGGGCACCCGAACGAAGACCCTCCCCGCTTGTCGGGCGAGAGTTCTCAGGCTTCCTGGCCAAGCAGCACGCATCCGCCGCCCGAACGAAGATCCTCCCCGCTTGCCGGGTGAGAGTTTTCAGGCTTCCTGGCTAAGC
>SKVE01000981.1 GCA_007129635.1 Planctomycetaceae bacterium | reverse complement strand
TTTTGGAGACCCAAATCGAGGCGGGGAATGTTCTCTCGGTGCGGATCGGCGATAACGAGGTCACGGGCCACTTTAAGGATCCGCCGCCCGAACCCGATAAGGCGGAGGTTGTGACAGCGGATCCATCGACACCACGCAAGCAACTGCAGAAACGCTTTCGTGCTAATCTGGCTCGCGGCGATGCGCCCCGTGAGAATTTGATGCGGTTGCTGCGGGAGCATGATGTCGAGTACGAGTTCGAATCGTCCAATGACAACCTGATGATGACCGTCTGGTTGATTGCCATTTTCCTGCCCATGGCCCTGCTGATCTATATCTGGTTCTCGTACCGGCGTTCCCGAGACCAGATGATGGGCGGTGGGTTCCTGACCGGCTTCAGCAAGAGTCCGGCCAAACGGTACGAGCCGTCCGAGCAGACGATCACATTTCGCGATGTGGCGGGCTTGGAAGGAGTCAAGGCGGATCTGCAGGAAGTGGTCGAGTACCTTCAGAACCCCGAAAAATTCCAGCGGTTGGGTGGTCGGGTTCCCAAGGGCGTCCTGCTGAACGGGGCGCCGGGTACGGGAAAAACGCTCTTGGCGCGGGCCGTGGCAGGCGAGGCGGACGTGCCTTACTATTCGGTCAGTGCCAGCGAGTTCATTCAGATGTTCGTCGGGGTGGGGGCCAGCCGCGTTCGCGATCTGTTCAAGAACGCCAAGGATACCGCGCCGGCGATTATTTTCATCGACGAAATCGATGCGGTCGGCCGGCAACGCGGCGCCGGATTGGGCGGTGGTCATGACGAGCGTGAGCAGACGTTGAACCAGATCCTGAGCGAGATGGACGGATTCGCGCAAAACGACTCGGTGATCGTCCTGGCGGCAACCAATCGACCCGATGTGCTCGATCCGGCCCTGCTGCGTCCCGGTCGATTCGATCGGCACGTGACGGTCAATCGCCCCACGCAAAAAGGTCGGGTCGAGATCTTCAAGGTGCATGTACGCGAGGTCCCGCTGGCCGTCGACGTGGATCTGAAGCGTTTGGCTTCGGCGACGGTCGGGTTGACCGGTGCGGACATCCGCAACATCGTGAACGAGGCCGCGCTATGGGCGGCGCGGCATGATAAAAAGACGGTCGATATGTCGGATTTCGACTACGCGCGGGACCGAGTCCTGATGGGTGCCAAACGCGAGGAGGTTTTGCTGGGTCAGGAGAAGGAAAAGACGGCGTATCACGAAGCGGGACACACCATCGCGGCCTGGTTCATGCCAGGCGCCGATCCGGTCCACAAGGTGACGATCATCCCTCGAGGCCGATCGTTGGGGACCACGCAGATGATGCCGTCCGAGGATCGGTTGAGCATGTCGGAGAACCAGTTACGCGATCTTTTGGTCGTGGCGCTCGCCGGCCGAGCCGCCGAGTTGCTCGTCTACCAAGAGGCGACGGTCGGGGCGGAGAACGATTTGGAACGAGCCAGCGGCATCGCTCGCCGAATGGTCATGAACTGGGGGATGAGCTCGCGATTGGGGCCGGTCAGCTACAAATTGGCAGAGGAAGATCCGTTCCTGGGCCGAGAACTCCACCAGCACCGCCAGTTCAGCGAACACACCATGGAGCAGATCGACCAGGAGGTCTTCAAGATCCTGCACGATGCCTCGGAACGAGCCAGTTCGCTGTTGCTCGAACGTCGCCAGGACCTGGATCGGCTGGCCCAGGCGTTGCTGGCGGAAGAAGAGTGTAATGATAAGGAAATCGAGGCGATTCTAGGGCCATCGGTGCACGCTCGCGCGAAGATCACCAGCGACGAGCACGTGGCCTGAGTGGAACGGTCATGCCGGATTTGATCGCGCAAGGTATCGCGGCCGAACATCGCTGGCGCCGCACGCTGCTGAAAGACCAAAAGTGTATTGTCGGTCGCGATCCCGACGTGTGGCACGTGTCCTGGGATCCCTGGATATCGAAACAGCACGCCGAATTGTGTTGGCGAGGTGATCGGTTGGAGGTCCGGCGGTTACCCCAATCGCGAAACCCGATCTTCTTCCGGGGCCAGCAAAAGGAACATTTGCATCTGCGGCCCGGCGAACACTTCGTGATCGGTGAGACGACTTTTTCTTTGACCAGCGGTCGCGCGAAGGTCTCGGGCCAACTGCCGCAACCTTTAACCGAACAGACCTTCACGGCCGAACAACTGCAAGCCTTGCGGTTCCGCGATGCCGACCAGCGGATCGAGTTTTTGAGCCGCATCCCCGGCATCATTACCGGCGCGTCGAGTGAAGCGGAGATGTTTGTGCGCTTGGCCAGCATCTTGCTGAGCGGGATTCCGCAATGCGACGCATTGGCCTTGGTTTTCGTGGACCCGGACGCGACTCAACAGCCGGTCCGCGTATTGCATTGGGATCGGCGGCTGATCTCTGAAGACGACTTTCAGCCCAGCGAATCGCTGATCCGTCAAGCGTTGCGAACCGACGAGAGCGTTGTTCACTGCTGGGACGTCTCCGCTGAATCGACGGCGGCCGAAACGCCGGCCGCGACCGCCGCCTGGGCATTCTGCACACCGGTGCCGGGCCAGTTCAATCGTGGCTGGGCGATCTATGTGACGGGACATTTCGGCCCAAGCCGCTGGACGGGCGGGGATCCGACGTCCGATTTGCAGGACGATCTGAAGTTCACGGAAGTGGTCGCCTTGACATTGGGCAATACGCGGCAAGCGCGTTTGTTGGAACGACGCCAGGCCAGTCTGGCTCAGTTCTTCTCCCCCGTCGTGCTCGAAGCGCTCGCTGGTCGGGACCCGGACCAGGTTCTGGCGCCCTGCCAGACCGAGGTCTCCGTGCTCTTCTGCGACTTGCGAGGATTCGCTCGGCATTCGGAGCATTCCTCGGACGATTTGCTCGGGCTGTTGCAGCGGGTCAGCGGAGCCCTGGGCGTGATGACTCGTTGCATCCTGGAGCAGGGTGGCGTGGTCGGCGATTTTCACGGCGACGCCGCCATGGGGTTCTGGGGATGGCCGCTGGCTCAGCCCGATGCCGTCCAGCGGGCCTGCCGCGCGGCGCTGGCCATTCGCGCTGAATTCAGCGGCGAAGCGCGGGGGTTCGCTGATCCGTTGGCCGATTTTCGGATCGGGATCGGATTGGCCAGTGGCCCAGCCGTCGCCGGCAAGATCGGCACGTCCGACCAGGTCAAGGTCACCGTCTTCGGACCCGTGGTCAACCGGGCCGCTCGATTGGAGAGCATGACCAAACAACTGCACGCACCGATCTTGCTGGACAAAGCCACCGCCGCCGCCTTGCGGGATACGATGCCGGCCGAGGAAGCACGCTTGCGTCGAGTGGCCGTCGTGCAACCGTACGGGATCGATGTCCCCTTGGAGGTCCACGAATTGCTGCCCCCCGAGTCGCAGTATCCCCAGTTGCCCGACGAAGCGATCCGCTGGTACGAACAAGCGCTGGACTCGCTGCTGGACGGACGTTGGCAGGAAGCCCTGCAGGCGCTGCATCGAGTGCCTGCGGAAGATCAAGTGAAGGATTTTCTGACCGTGTTTATCGCACGCCACGATCGCGTTCCGCCCGCAGACTGGGACGGCGTGATCTCCTTGTCCTCGAAATGAAGGAACCGGACGATGATAAGAAATGCAATGATGACTATCGGAGTGTTGGGCACGGTGCTGCTAGCCGGTCCGAGGGGACGTTGCGAGGAAACGCACGCCGAACCCGCGATACTCGGGCCCGATCGCACGGTCATGGTGGAACAGCAGGCCTGGGGCGCCTTTAACTGGGCTTCGTTCGACCAAGATAAGATCGTGAGTTGGCAGGGCTACCAATACACCGTCTATTGGGCAACGGACCGGGTTTTGACCGTCGCACGCCGGTGCCTGGAAAGCGACCAGGTGCAACGAATCCGGCTGGAATCTTACCAATTGGCAGCCGGATTGCCCGAACGACAACAAAACAACGGACACCGCAATACTGTACTGGGAATCAGTCCCGGAGATGGTCGTCTGCATCTTTCTTGGGACCACCACGTAAACGACTTGAATTACACCCGCAGTCGCGCCGGATGGATTAGCGATCCGCCCGAGCAAATCGATGTCGCGGATTTCGAGCCGCGACAGGCCGTTGCCCCGGGCGCCCCGCAGCGGGTCACCTATCCTCGTTTTTTCAACAGCGCTGACGAAACCCTGTATTTCTTCTATCGCAGCGGCGGTAGCGGCGCGGGCAACATCGCCCTGTTTCAGTACGATCATGCCTCGGGCCAGTGGGAGATGATCAGTGATCGGCTGTTCGGTCAGCAGGGCATCTACGCACCATGGGACAACAGCACCTCGCGCAACGCCTACATGCACGACCTGTTGTTCGATCCCACGGGCCGATTACACGTCACGTGGGTTTACCGCGAAGCGGGGCCGACCTGGGCCAGCAATCATGATTTGCACTATGCCTTTAGCGACGACCGCGGCCGGAGTTGGAAAAACAATGCCGACGCGCTGATCGCGGACACTCGCCAGGGACAACACATCGTGTTGGACAGCCCGGGGATCGTCGTCTACGAAATCCCCGTCTTCTCCTGGCTGATGA
>SKVE01000838.1 GCA_007129635.1 Planctomycetaceae bacterium | reverse complement strand
CTTGCGGCATGTCCAGGTAGCGGTTGACGTTCAGCAGGTAGGGGCCATGGCGATGATCGGCGGGCAGATCGCCTAGATCCAATTGCGCGATACGCGGCTCGAACAAGGATGCGTACAGTGCGATCCCTGCCATCGGTCCACCGCCGTGCAGATGGATCGCCACATCCGGCAGCCCGTCCGGCGACCGCACCGCCTGGATGGCTCGACGCACATCCCACACGCGCATCCCGTCCAGAGTCTGTCCCAGCAGATAGAAGCGGCGTTGATGCTGCACCTGCTTCCGAGGGCTCGGGTCCCAAGCGGTGCGACCGATCCCGCGTGGGGCGATGTAGACGTGAGCCTGCTGGGCCGCAACCAGCGCTTCCACCTGGACTCGATAGGCTTCCGCATCGGCTTCGGGCAAGGTTTCGCCCGACAATTGTTCGGCGAACGCAACCTGGTAAGCGGCCAGCATCTCGGTCAACGCAGGATCATCCAGGACGTGGACAACGATCCGCTGCGGGAGATTCGGGCCATCGGGCTGGACCATGTACATCCGCAACCGAATCGCCTGCTGGCTATCGAAATCGTACGCAGCGAACCGGACGCCGTCCCGCACGGCGGAACCGACGACTTCGAAAGCCAAGTCGGGGGGATCGGCGGGCCAGGCTCGAAACGATTTCTCTCGCAGCGCCTGCAGCCAACCGTCCCGCATCGTCGACCACTGCGGATCGTCCAGGGGCACCGGCGGTTCGGGCGCCGCCGGAACAAACGTCTCGTGGATCTCCGTGTTTTGCTGGTCCTCGGGCAGCGTTTCGAAGACCTTCAACTGCTGGGGCTCGAAGAATTTGAAAGCCGCTTTTTCGATCATCGAATCATCGTCGCGCAGATGTTGATTCATCCAGCGAAAGGCGTGGATGTGCAGCTCCTGGGTGTCTCGGTGCGGACCGGCCGTGATCTGCAATCCCAGGTTGTTTCGTTGGTCGTACAACTCGTAGACCCGAAGCACCTGCTCGTACGTCCGGACCACCCCGTCCAGCGGGAAAATACTGTCGCGGTCCGTATTGCTCAGCAGCAGCGGTCGTGGCGCCACCAGTGCGGCGACCAGCGGGTAATCCCATTGATACGTGTTGACCATGTACATGCAATCGCAATGGCCTTCGACGCACCCGTCCACCACGTGGTTTTCCAAGTCCGTGATCCCCGCGACGGGAACCGCGGCCGTGATGCGTTCATCGATCGCGGCGATCCACCAACTGTACACGCCGCCTCCGCTACGTCCGGTCACTCCCAGCCGATCCGGATCGACCTCGGGCCGCGATTGCAGATAATCCAAAGCCCGCACGCAGTTCCAGGCTTCGACTCCGGCCGGCGTATAACCGCGATTCAGCCACCACCACATGTCATAGCGATAGGTTCCATGGTGGATGCCTTCGATCTCGCCCATCTGTAACGTATCGATGGTCAAGCAAACGAAGCCATGCCGAGCGAACCAGGCGCCGTGATGCTGGTACGTCGCCTTGTTGCCAAAGCTGATCCCATCTCTTCGGGAGGCGCCATGACCGCACACATACAGGATGGCAGGCAGAGGTTCCGATCGCGATCGAGGCAGGTACAGGTTGCCGGTGACGTACAGTCCCGGGCCTGACTGAAAATGCAAACGCTCGACAACGAACTCGTCATGCTCTGTCTGCCCGGTGACCACGGCCTGCAGATCCGTTCGTTCCGGCAGCGGGTCCAGGCCGAGCATCTCCAGCAGTTGGCGGCGGTATTCGCTCCGCTTGGCTTCCCAGTCTTCCAGGCTGGTGATCTCTGCCAGGCAGGCATCGCGCAATCGAGTCGTCTCGATCTCGAAGTACTTGGCGATCATCGCATCGCCGTCGATCGCATCGCCATCGATCGCCGGGGCGCGGGCGGGGTAGGCCCCCTGCGAAAACAAGACCAGGACCAGAGCTGCCCAAGCTATCGTCATGCCTGAGGAACGTCTCATTTCATTCTCGCTTTCTGAATGCCTTTCCACTGGATCATGCACGGGCCGCACGGGGCTGTGCCGATAACCGGTTATAACAGACAGGATCGACGGATGGCAGGGTACCCGAGTTGGGCCACTGTGGTAGAATGCCGGGGAATTTGCGCGACGGGGGAATCAACCACATGTTCATCGATCTTCGAGGACTGACGAAACGATACGGAACGTTCGCAGCGTTGCAGGACTGTACGCTGACGATCGAACGGGGGGAGGTGTTTGGCCTGCTGGGACCGAACGGGGCAGGCAAGACGACCCTGTTGCGGCTGCTGCTGGGCTATTTGAGTCCCACGGCGGGCCAGGCTTCGATCGATGGGGTGGATTGCCATCGTCGATCGGTCGAGGTGCGAACGCGGACCAGTTATCTGCCCGGCGAGGTGCGACTGTTTGGCTCGATGCGCGGCCGAAAGGTGTTGAAGTTCTTTGCCGAGATCCGCCCGGGTGGTGATTTCCGCCGATCGCTGGATCTGGCCGATCGTTTGGAGCTGGATCTTTCCCGGCGAGTGGCTTTCATGTCGACGGGGATGCGGCAAAAACTGGCCCTGGTCGCCACGTTGGCCGCCGACACGCCGCTGATGATCCTGGACGAACCGACGGCCAATCTGGACCCCACGGTGCGAGGCATCGTCGCTCAATTGGTAAGCGAATCTCAGCGGCGAGGCCACACTGTGCTGTTTTCGTCGCATGTCTTGTCGGAGGTCGAGGACGTGTGCGACCGCGTGGCGTTTTTGCGCGATGGCCAACTGGCCCATCTGCAAATCATGCACGATCTGAAACGCCGCCACCGCATCCAGGCGCGTTTGGTCGGTCCCTGGCAACCGCCGCCCGATCCACTGGGGCAGGAACTGGTGATCCAGCGGGAAGCGGATGGACGCATCTCGATCGAAACATCGGGCGAAATGGCACCCGTGCTACAATGGTTATCGACCATGAACTTGCTAGAGATGAACGTCCAACCGGTCGGCTTGCGGGCTTTGTACGATCTGGTCCACGACCTGGGACATGGATAAACTGTGGCGATCAGCCAACACGAGAGGAACTGCCTTGATCAACCGTTTGCTGTTGAAGAAATCCATCGCCGAATCCCGCCTGCTGCTGATCGCGTGCGCCACGGCTGTCTACGCGTTCTGTTGGACGCGAGTATGGATCGCCAGCCAATTCTCCATGGTCCAGTTCCAGACCGTGCTGGAACAGTTCCGTGACTACGAGCGATTTTCACCGGTACCCTTCGAGCAACTGTTCACGTACACGGGTCGAGTTGCTTTGACGTTTGACGAACCGATCGTCGTCGGTTCGGTCTCGCTGTGGGCGATCGCTCGCGGGTCGGATTGCATTTCGGGCGAGATCGGCCGAGGCACGATGGAAATGCTGCTGGCCCAACCGGTCAGCCGCTTGCAGGTGCTGTGGTCGCAAACATTCGTCACGCTGGGCGGTGTGGCCATCCTGGCGATGGCGTCCTGGCTGGGTACCTACTCGGGGATCATGACCAACAGCGTCGAAGAACCGGTCGTGCGCAGTTGGACCGTCCCCTGGCTGCAAATCGAGATCCCCAATCTGTTGGCCGAAAAAGAGGTCCGGCGAATCCCGTTGCGACAGGAAATCGATCCTAGCCACCTAGTACCAGCGGCAGTCAATCTATTCGCGCTGGGCGTCTTCCTGGCGGGATTGACCACGTTGTTCTCCGCCATGGATCGCTATCGCTGGCGGACGATCGGCTTGATCGCCATGGTGTACGTCACCCAAATGATCATGAAGATTGTGGCGTTGGCCAGCGACCAACTCGCCTGGCTCAGCCGCCTGACCTTCTTTAGCGCCTATGAACCCGAGCGTTTCGTCAGCATCGCGATGAACAGCCCCGAATCGACATGGAGTTTTCTGATCCGCGATGCGTCGGGAGCTTGGGCCGAACTCGGTCCCATGGGATACAACAGCCTGCTGATCGGCATGGGATTGGTCGCCTACCTTGGTGCCACGCTGATCTTTCAACACCGCGATCTGCCCGCCCCGCTGTAGCAGGCACACTCCTGTTTTGGTTCAGCGGGATGTTGAGTTTCGATGTGTTCGAGTTAGCATCGTTTGAGAAACAAGTGAGCGGAATGGCGCTAGCCACCGGTTGCGGATCGCCCAATATACCGGCGGCTAGCAGCGCTTTGCCGTTCACCCAAAATCAGACAGTCATTTCTCGAACGATGCTTAGGTCCGCTCACCGCACTAGATTCGGGGGAAAATCATGCAGAATCGTTCCTCCACTTCGACCGGCATGCTGACGAATTCACCACCATCTGTCATTCCCATCGGGAACTGGCTGAAGTGTAGCAGCTCGGGCGTCTGCTCGCCTCGTATCCCATTTTCTATTCTGTGAGGGCCCTGCGGTGGCTGTGCCGAGCATGCTATTGGACGACCGCGACTGCTGAGTCTATGCCCCCAAGAATGAGCGTTTGGCTTGCTCGTCAGGATAGCCTCAAAGCTGGGTGTCCCCTGAGCCCTGCCCCCAATCACCTATTGCACCCGCGAGGACCAGTCGATCCTGTCCACGATCCAGGGTGAGGTTACCTGCCATCT
>SKVE01000769.1 GCA_007129635.1 Planctomycetaceae bacterium | reverse complement strand
TCTTGCGGACGCGGAGCCGGTGTGTGCTGCGGCGCCCTTGTATCCGGCGTTCCGCAACGTTCTGGTGGCAGTGATCGTGTTATTCGCCGTGTACTTGGTGTTCGAGTTCAAGACGCTCTGGTTCCGCGTATTCCCGCCTGGTTTCCATTACTCGGGCTACGCCCACGAAGGCGCCGCTTGGCTGACCGCAGCCCTGGCGCTGGCGACCGTGACGTTGTCCGTGGTCTTTCACGGTCGCATTTTGCAAGATCCGCGGCTGCCTGGCCTGCGGCGGCTGGCCTGGATCTGGTCCATCGCGAATCTGGTCCTGGCCATTGCCGTGTTCCACAGGATGAGCATCTACGTGGGCTTCAACGGGATGACGCGGATGCGGACGATCGGCCTGTTCGGGATCTCGGCGGTCGTCGTCGGTTTCCTGCTGGTGGTCTGGAAGATCATGCACCGCCGCGGTTTCATCTGGCTGCTGCAGCGGCACCTGTGGACCGTGGCGATCGCCGCGTATCTGTTCGCCCTGACGCCCGTCGATGCCCTGGTGCACAGGTACAACGTGCGGCGGATATTGGGGGGCGATCCGGCCCCGTCCGTCCAGATCAGCGTCCACCCGATCAGCTCGGAGGGGATCCTCGTCCTGCATCCGCTATTGGACTGTCACGACCCGGTGATCCGGGAAGGCGTTCGAGCGTTGCTGGCCGAACGCGCCGAGCAGGCCGAGGCAGCCTGGCAGCAGCAGAGGCAACAGGGTTGGACCGCCACCCAACTGGCCGACCGAATGCTGGTCGACCAACTGCGCGGCATCCGTTCCGAGTGGGCTCTCTATGTTGATCCAGCCCGCCGTACCGAAGCGTTGGAGCGGTTCCACAGCTACGCGTACCAGTGGTATTGACAGCAGAACAGCCACACACCGGAGGTCCGATATGTTTACCTGTTACCGAGTCATTTTCCTGGTTACGTTGGTGCTGGTGGGGAAGGTTCAGGCTGCTGAGGTTCCCAAGGCAGCGTTGCCTGACGAAGGCAAGACGCCTGAAACGATCGCCGAGGTTCCCGTTCGAGCGATCGATCCGCCGGAGAAGGATTTTTTTGCCAAGCGTTTGGACTATCATGGCTTGCCGATCAAGGGTGCGGCCGTCGTCTCTGACGCAGCTTTTTACGAAGCTTGGCGCCGAGTCCACAGGCTGTTGCACAACAACCCTGTCATCCTTGAGAATCTGTTGCGAGCCGGTTCGGAGATCCACATCATCGGCAAGGATCAAGCTCAGACGGATCTGCCCGCGTTTCGCAGCCAGAAGGGCGTACCGCTCCGCGAGAATCCCCGCATTACGCTCGACGAGCGTGCCCGCGGCATGGGCGGACGCCAATGCAGTTGCGGCGAGGAGAATCTGCTGCGGTTGCCGGGCGACCGCTATCGGGGCCGCGATATCCTGACCCATGAATTCACGCACACCATTCACCGCTACGGTCTGTCGCCCAATATCCAGCGAATGGTTTCCGAGGCCTACAAGACGGCCCGCCAGAAGAAGCTCTGGGAGACGCCCGCCGGTCGACCGATCTACGGCGGCTCGAACGAGGACGAATACCTTGCCGAGATGGCCATGTGGTACGTCGGGGGGCGTGGTGATTGGCCGCGGGTCATGCCGCCCATGAAGCCGGGCCCCGAGTTCCTCAAGAGCTACGATCCCGCAGGCTACCAAGTGGTGGACGACCTTTTCCAGGGCCGTCTGGACGTCCGCCCCGTCGCGCCGCGTTCGCGCAACGGGCGTTGATCCGCTGATGGAATTCGGCATCGTGCAGTTGCGGCGGAAGCAATTTCCTAATCGACGAGAACGGGTGGCGGATTCTGCCGGAACACAAAAGGCCGCGGGCGGGCAGAGCCTGGCGACGGCGCAAGGCCTGCGGGAAGGATCTTGCGACCGCTGCCGGCAGCCTTGCGACTGGACGCCAAGGACTGGAGCGCAGCGGTAGAAAGCTGAGTTTCCAAAACCGTCAGCTCTTCCAGCGCGGCGAACATCTCCAGCGGCGCGACTGCTTGTTCGGTGAATCCGGGGCCGTAGAGAGTCAGCTTGCGGAGCTTCGGCAGTCCGGTCAGATGCGCCAGGCCGTGATGGCTGAACTCGTCGCCAGTGGTGCCTTCCAGACGCAAGTAGATGAGTTCCTCTACTGCGGCCAGCGGTTCGAGCCCCGCGTCGGAGACCGGTGTTTCTACCAGGTACAGCGACTCCAAGGATCGGATGCCTCCCAAAGTTCGCATTCCGGCGTCGGAAACAGGTGCACGCACCAGGTAGAGATCGGCCAGGTTGTAAAGGTCGGCAAGCTGCAACAGTCCCTCGTCCCCCCCACGCCATTCGTCGGTTAGGTAGACGATGGTCCGCCAGCGTTTGGAGAACGTGGCGGGGTTGAAGGTCGAAACGGGACCCGTGATTCGAGAAACAAGATGCTGGCAATGGCCCCAGCGGATGTCGACTTGGCCTCCCAGGCGGCGAATCGCTTCGACCGCTCGATGATGCCTGTCTCGGTGTTCGGCAGGAAGGAACGGGTAGCGTATATCAGCGGCATCGTTTGGTTCGGGCACAGGACCGATGGAAAATCGGACCAACGGCCCGTCGGCGTTCCAGCCGACCAAGCCGTAGTGCGCGGAGTCGGCGTAACGCGAGAAGGGATGTTGCCCGGGCATGAACGGACTGGTCAGCCACTCGGTCGTCCCCCGCTGGACATCCAGTATCAACCAACGGTTTCCCGGCAGCACTAACTGGTCCTGCAGCGGGAGCAACGCTTCGCGTCGAGGCGACAGCCCGCGTCGATCCGTCTCCATCAGCGATCGCCGCTGCCAGCTTTCCCCGTGCTCTCCGGACGCTTCGAAGACCTCGACGTGCCAGCATGAAGCAGCCACCAGACGTCCTTCGTATTCCTGACAGATCGTCGGGTTGTGCGAACGCGGAGGAAGAAGGACGGGCAGGATCGAGACTTCGAGCGTTTCCAGGTCGATTGCCAGCGGCGAGCGGCCGTGCATCGCGGCGCCAAGCTGCGGCTCGCGCCCGACCAGCAGCATCCGGCGTCCGGAAGCCGGGGCGTGGTATTCCGCAATCCAACTGGGACGGAAACGTTCCGAGGGATCATCGTCGCGGCCCTCCTCCGGCACCCTGGGCTCCTTGACCGCCGTGTGAAAGACGTTGACGGAGTAGGCAGCCGGATCTGAGGTGTCCGGTATGCGATCAATGCGTGCGAACCACAACCGGAAGTCCCCGGGCGTCTGCCCCATGGCAAAACAACTTCCCGGGCCCAGCGGATGGAGTGCGATCGGGCCCGGCTGCATCCGAATGTCCATCGAGCCCAAGTTGCCCGGTTGATGAGGCGGCAATCCGTGCTCTTGATCGATGCTCCCCAAGCGGTCCCCGGTGGGCGACACGACGTGGATGCCCGACCGACGGCAGGCGATCCAAAACGCGGCGCCGTCCCAGACCACCCAGTAGATCGCATCTTGGTCGGCCGAGGAACGCGACGAATCCAACGAAATGCGAAAGATCGTTTGCACGATCCCGGGCGCCGGGAGCACGTCGACGTGCCGGATCCCCCAGGCGACATCGAGCGTCTCGTGGCACTTCGCGATCATCGACCATTCCGGTCGAATGTCCGGGACAGGCTCGAAGACCACCCGGCGCGCCAACGGTTCGCCATCCAGCGGATTCCGCGGCAGCGACCAGCGTTTTTCCGGCGGTGCGGCTGCTTCCAAGCGGCGAAGCTCCGTGTCCAATGCGGTCAATTGGCGGCCGATCGCCATCGCACCGCTGACGGTCCGGTAGTTCGGATCGGCGTCCAAGCACCTCTCCCACCGGGCGGACAAGTCCTCCCACTCGCGGCGCAATTCCCGCCAGGGCCGCCGCGGTCGCCGCGCCACGACTCCCATGACGAGCAGTTCCAACCGGCCGCGGAAAACGTTGGCCGGTTGCCCGCTGTCGATCAGCCGCAGCGAAAAACGGGCCTTTTGCTCGTCGTCGCCCGGCGGGGAAACCGGCAACGGGAGCAGCTTGTCGGGATCGGCCACTTCGGTCAGGAAACGATAATAGTCGTCGGCGAGTTGATCCCAATTCGGCGCTCGTGACCGGCTTGCTTCGGCCAACAGGATACTGGCCGCCGGGCCGAGAAACCGTTGCTGTTGCAACAGAGCCGAGTGAGGTCCCCGGTGTGCAAAGCCGCCTCGCATCGACTTGACAACCGGGGCGCGCACCATGCCCTCGGCGAGGTTGGGATCGAGTTGCGGGAATTGGCCGTAGATCCTCCAGAACCAGGCACGGGCCTCGGCCTGCACCTCCGGTGCGCCGGCGTGATAATGCCTCGAGAAGTAGTCCAACTGAAGCAACAAATGCCGAGCGATCAATCCCGCTTCGCTCAGGTTCAGCGCGCGGCGGCGCAGCAGGTGCTCCAGATGCCCGCAGGCGAGCGTCAGGTTGATGCGCCGTTGTCTGGCTTCCGCTTCCATCGCCGTGCTGAGGAACTCGGCCGCCCGGCTCTGCCCGTACTGTTGCCGCTGATGCTCGTATTGCTCGCGGTCCGCCGGTTGACGCCAGTGAACCAAGTCAC
>SKVE01000912.1 GCA_007129635.1 Planctomycetaceae bacterium | reverse complement strand
CGCTGTTCGATCTCCAAGGCCACATCCATGCGGTCCAGGCTGTCCAAGCCCAATTGATCCAGCGAGGTCATCGGGTCGCGCTCGCTGTCACTCAACGGTCGCCGCAGATGCTCTTCGACCATCTCGTCGACGGCTTGCCGAGTGGCAGGGCGGATCTGATCAAAGTCGATGTCCAACTGTTGCTGATAGCTGGGAAAGTCATATTCGCGCCGCGTCGACAGGAAATGGTAGGGAACATAGGTCGGCGTTTCGGGACCATCGCTGTTGTACCATTGTTCCAGAAACGGGTTCAGTTGCTCCCGCGTCGCGTCGGGCAACTGGTCGCGTGGGATGACCTGGACCTGCATGGTCACCCGGCGCCGCGGCAGGAAGAACACCAGGTTAGCCAGCATCCACAGCAGTCCGCGGACCATGCATAAGCCCAGCGGCGGTTGAGACGCGGTCCGCCCCCAACTGAACATGCTGCCCCAGACGCCTCGCGTGCGGACCAGCACCACGTTGGCATCGGGACAGGCTCGCAGCAGTTCGGCAGCGGCCCGCGATGCACCGACCACTTCACAGCGGTCGCGCTGTAAGCGACCGGATGGATAGATCAGGATGTTTTCGCCTCGCCCGACGGCTTCGGCCACCTTCTCGATCATGTCCAACGTCGTCTGTTTGGCCTGGCGACTCTGGGCCGACAACTCCGGGACTTCGACCGAACCCAGTGCACGCATCACCGGGTAAAGCACCGGGTTGCGGTAGGTCCCCGTGTAAACCAACGGCCGAAGCGGGTCGCGCAGACGCAGGTGGCTAAGCACCAACGGCGGATCGATATACCCTGGATGGTTGGGCATCACGATTGTCGGGCCGTCCAGGTTGGGCAACGAGTCCGCGCCCTGTACTTGGACGCGGTACCGTAACCGCAGCAGGCACCGAGCTATCCACCAGAATAATCGTTGAAAGAATCGCTGCATGGTCCATCGCTCGAGGAGAAGTCGGGGCACCCAGGGCGTTCGACCGATGGGGGAACGCCAACCAGCCCTTATCCTAGAGTTTCCTGATAGCTCTGTCATCCGCAGATTTGGCGTGACCGATCCGAACGGGTAGACAATGCGAGCGACCGTTCCGTCAGGCTCGAATCGGTTATCGCGCCCCAGCCAACGCGGCCTCTTTTTTTCGCGCGATGATCTCCTCTTGGATACTGGGCGGCACCTTGCGATAGCATTGCAGCTCCATCGTAAAGGTGGCTTGCCCTTGACTCATGCTGCGTATATCCGTCGCGTAGCCGAACGTTTCGGCCAGCGGTACCTCGGCGACAATCCTCGAGATCCCCTCGCGTATATCGGTGCCGACGATCAGACCTCGGCGCCCCGTCAAATCCCCGGTAATCGGGCCCTGAAAAGCCTCCGGGCACTCGACCTCGACCCGCATGATCGGTTCCAGCAGCACGGGTTTTGTCCTGACGAACGTTTCTCGGAAGCAACCCTGGGCGCAAGTCTGGAACGCTCGATCGCTGCTGTCCACTTCGTGATACGAGCCATCGACCAGCAGAGCGTACAGTCCCACGACGGGGAAACCGGCGACAGGTCCCTTCTGCAGGCAGTCGCGAAATCCTTTTTCGATCGACGGGATGTACTGCTTGGGAACTCGCCCCCCCACAACTTTTTCCTCGAATGTAAAGGAGTGCTCGCTATCCACTGGCAGGGGGCCCATGCTTCCGACAATGTGGGCATATTGGCCCGAACCGCCTGTCTGTTTTTTATGTTTGTAGTCGAAATTGACCGCCAGTGTCGGTGCCTCGCGATAGCTGACCTTCGGTGCTCCGATCTGCACCCCCACCTTGTATTCACGCCGCATGCGTTCGACATAGATATCCAGGTGCAATTCGCCCATCCCGGCCAGGATGATCTCGCCCGTCTCTTCGTCGTTGAATACGCGGAAGGTCGGGTCTTCCTTGCGGAAGCGAGCCAGAGCCTTGCCCATCTTGTCGGCATCCGCCCGACTTTCGGGTTGGACGGCCACTTTGATGACCGATTCCGGGACGAACATGCTCTCCAAAGTACAGAATTTTGCTTCTGCGGCGTACGTGTCGCCACTGGCCGAGTCGACTCCCATGACTGCGACGATATCACCCGCTTGAGCCGAGTCGATTTCCTCACGTTTGTCAGCATGCATACGCACGATGCGGCTAAACCGTTCCTTGCGCCCGGTCCGCTGATTGACGTAGGTTCCCCCCTTCTTAATGCGTCCTTGGTACAGCCGCATGAAGGTCAACTGGCCGAACGGGTCGTCGACGATTTTGAAGGCCATCCCCACGAACGGTTTGTTTGCGTCCGGTTCCAGCGAGACGGCCTGACTTTCCGAGTCCCAACGTTTGGCGTGAATCTCCCTTTCCAGCGGCGATGGAAGATACCTAGTGATGGCATCCAGCAGCAACTGGACTCCTTTATTTCGAAATGCCGAACCCAGCAACACTGGCGTGGCGTTCTGATGCTGGACGGCAGCCCGGACCACGCGATGGATCAGTTCTTCGGGGACGGGTTCTTCCGACAGCAGCAGTTCCATCAATTCATCGCTGTACATCGCCAACGACTCCAGCATCTGATAGCGACCATCCTGAGCCCGATCTTCCAATGCTTCGGGGATCGGCTCGAGCCGCAGGATCTCGCCGTCGCTTCCGTCGAAAAAGATGGCCTTCATCGTCACCAGATCGATGATTCCCTGGAATTTCTCGCCCGCCCCGATCGGCAACTGGATCAGGATGGCGTCATCGCCCAGTTTTTCCCGCATTTCCTGCACCACGCGGAAGGGGTCTGCCCCGGTACGGTCCATTTTGTTGATAAAGGCCAGACGAGGCACGTGGTACCGATTCATCTGGCGGTCCACCGTGATCGATTGCGACTGGACGCCGCCCACGGCGCACAGCACCAACACCGCTCCGTCCAAAACTCGCAGGCTCCGCTCGACCTCGACAGTAAAGTCCACATGTCCCGGGGTATCGATCAGATTGATCGCATGGTCCTTCCACTGCACCGAAGTGGCGGCACTGGTGATCGTGATCCCACGCTCACGTTCCAGTTCCATGTGATCCATGGTGGCGCCACTGCCCCCACCACGCACTTCCTCCATCTTGTGGATTCGGCCCGTGTAGAATAGCATCCGCTCGCTGAGCGTCGTTTTGCCAGAATCAATGTGCGCAGAAATGCCGATGTTTCGTAATTGTGACAGGTTCATGAATGGATGGTCAGCGTTCAGCGGGAGTTGCCTGAGGCAGGAAAAAAACGATACAGAAATGTTCGGATGCCTTATCCAGTCCATAACTGGTACTTAAGGGCACCCGAAAGACAATACGGATGGTGTTCAGAGGCAACGTATATTACTAGAAATCGTCCGCCAGGAAAGACCCGGTTGACGCGACTTTTAGGAATTCGTTGAATCTTAGTAGTGGTTGGGGCGATAGTCGAGAAGAAACGAGGACGGGCATGTCGGACTCTCGGTACTTTGAAATGGACGATCGAGGCGATGTGCTGGTGCTTCGCGTGCTGGTGGCCGGTTTGGATCGCAGTGTGGCGAACGAATTCGGAGCGGATCTGCTGTCTATCCTCGATCGGTGCTCTGGGGGCCGGATCGTGATCAATTTGTCCGAGGTCCACAAGATTTCGGCGCCCGTCTTGGCAAAGCTGATGACGTTTGACAAGCGTCTCTCGGCCGATGGGGGCAGCCTGCTGATCTGCGGGGCGGCACCGGACGTCCAGCAGATCATCTCGCTGGCTTGGCCCGGCCGCTGGACCGAGGAACCGACGACCGAAGCCGCCGCCATCGCGGCGTTGGACGGATCCAGCCCGACGGAGAGCGGTTGATCGTTCACTCAGCGAACTCGACTCCATAATACGGGGCGGCGTTCAGCCCGGTGAGTTGCCGCACCATCTGGACAATCCGGTCGACTTCCGCGTCTTTTAGCGGTTGCACGTAGGCTTCTGCGGGGCGGCGAGCCACCGTGCAGATCTGGACCAGTTTCAACCGGCCGCCGGCTGCAGCGATTTCGCGCAATCGCTGGCAGTACGTGATCAGTTCTGCATCGTCCGGCGATTCTCCGTCGATCCGCATGAACAGGGATTGGATCACTAAGGGGCGCTGCCGAGCGGCCTGGGTGATGTTTTCCAGGATTCGAGCCAGCTTGATGGGCGTCCGCTCGACCTTACGAAAATAGTCCTCGCTTCCCGCGTCCAGCTTGGCCCAGATCTCGCCCTGGTTGGCGTCCAGGGTTTCCAAGCCACGCAGGACGTGAGGTCGATGGAAGAGGCTGGCGTTGGTGATCAAGATCATCTTGACCCCGTCCAATCCCAATCGGCGTTTCAGCTCGGCACTGGCCGCGACCACCTGGTCGAAGTTCCGGTGGCTGGTCGGTTCGCCATCACCCGAGAAGGCGATGTCGTTCAATCGACGCAAGGACGCCGGGACACCCGAAAAATCGGGATGGTGGAACAGACGTCCCGAGACGGCGGCTTCCAACGTCTGTTCCAGTTCCGCCAGCATCGCGGGCAAATCGACGAAACGGGTCAACCCCTGGACGGTCCGATCGACTTGGCAGT
>SKVE01000325.1 GCA_007129635.1 Planctomycetaceae bacterium | reverse complement strand
GCCCCTGCACATGGTAATGCACGGTCCAGTTCAGCCGATTGGGATTCAACATGCTGCTGTAGGCATCCAGCAGGGATTGGTCTGGCTTTCGAGTCATTTCGAAGTCGTCTTGTTCGCCACAGCCCAAAAGATAGGTGTGTTGGTGGTTGCGAGCGGTTGTCGTGGTAGACATACGCGGATTCCTCGGAGGGCACAAGGGAATGAACGCTGCCCCTTATCGTAACCGGTCGCGCATAGAAGCGTCCAGCGGAAAAACGAACGCTCCGCAAAATATCTTGCGTCAGGTTTGTCGATTGGTAATCTCCAGCAGCACTTCGCCCACCAGCCCGCCGGGCAGACCGGTTCGCTGACCACGCGGCTCGCCAGTCCCATCGTTTATCCATTCTGGACATTCGACCTGGACCTCCAAAAGATTGTACCGTGCTAACCGCTCCTTGATCTCCGTGCGAAACTCCACAAACCCCAGTGGAATTTCGCCCAGCAACCGGCCGTTCAACCAGACACCACCCAGCGCATCGACCCGCTGGATCACCAAGTCGATCCGCTCGATTTCGGCCATCCCCGTCGGCTGATGAAACCGCCGCGAATAGCGGACTCGACCACGGAAATCAACTCCCAAAGACTGGCCCCAATCGGACGGAACGGTCGTCCGGCACGCGGAGGGCAACGGCCCACCGAGATCCACCAAGGTACCATCCGCGCGGAGCCCCGTTCGCGCCAGAGGTGTCAGGTTCCACGGCCCACGCAGCCGGATGATGTGCGGCATCGTCAAGGCTCCCGTCTTAAAACGCAAATTAAGATTTCGCAAACCCCGCAGCTTGCCATAGGCCCAACGGGATTGCATCGCCAGCCAAATCGCTGCATGATGATCCGATGTTCGAAATTCCCCCAAGCCATCCCGCAGAAGACCAACGCAACTCGCCAGCCGCCAAGCGGTCGACGATCGAAGCGGTGCAAGGGCCGCTGGCCCAAGCCTGGCCACCCGATTGCTGGCGGGACGTGACCACGGTCGCAGCCGTTTCGGGTGGCCCGGACAGCGTGGCCCTGCTACGCGCCATGCTGGCCCTCCGGCGACCGGGAGCCGGGCGAGTGATCGTGGCCCATTTTAATCACCGTCTTCGCGGACAGGAATCGGACGACGACGAACGTTTCGTACGCCATTTGGCCGAACAGTGGGAGCTAGCGTGCGAAATTGGCCGAGCCGACGGGCCCGACCCGCATCCCCAGCCGACCGATCGTCTTGGTTCGGAAGAAGCCGCTCGGATCGAGCGGTACGCTTTTCTCGCCGAAGCGGCCGCGCGGCAAGGCGCTCGTTACGTGGTCACCGGTCACACGGCCGACGATCAAGCCGAAACCGTGTTGCACCGCTTGGTTCGCGGGACAGGCATTCGCGGGCTGGCTGCGATCCAAACGCATCGCCAACTGCTGCACGGCGTCTCGCTGGTTCGCCCGCTGTTACAGGTGCGTCGAGGGATGTTGATCGAATACCTGGCCGTGTTGGGCCAGGACTATCGCCAGGATTCCAGCAACCAGCATCCGCAATTCACCAGGAATCGAATCCGTCACGATCTGATCCCCCGACTGGAATCGGAATACAATGCGGAACTGACCCCCGCACTGGGCCGTTTGGCAACCCTTGCAGACGAAGTTCAGCAGTGGTTGGAGCAACAGGCCAACGCATGGTTGTCGGCCAGTGCCTTGCGGGATAGCGGGGATCAGGCCGGGCCCGTCGATTTGGATTGTCGCGTGTTGCGCGAGGTACGCCCGCTGCTGGTCCGCGAGATGTTTGTCCAGATCTGGAAGTCACGCAACTGGCCGCGTCAGGCGATGACCTTCGAGAAATGGAACCAACTGGCCCGGATGGTGCACCAGGGGGTGCACGACTCTCAACGTTGCCAGTCGGTTTTCCCTGGCGGCATCATCGCTCGCCGAACGGGCGATCGTTTGACCCTGGACAAGCCTGACCAACCTTAGGTGATCCGAAGGGATCACGATCGTCTTGCACGGCAGCAGACGTGGCACTTACAATCACCTTTTTCCGACGGATGCCAAGCTGCGAGGCACAACATGACTGACTGCGAACCAAGCTTCTGTCACCGTTACCGCTATGCTGTCGTCCTGGCGGCGACGTTGCTGTTGGCGCTGGCCCAACCACTACTATCGGAGTTGATGGGCGAAGAACGTTCGTTCGACTTGCTCTTTTCGATCTTGATCGCCGCTGTGCTGTTGCAGGTCTTCGAGGAGAAGCGTTTACGGCGAATGGCGTTGTCGCTGGGTGTGGCAGCTTTAGGGGGCTATTGGGTGGGGCGTGCGCTAGGCGATCCGATCGGGCGGTGGTTGGTGGTCGGGGCGCTAATGACGGCAACCTCGTTCTTCGCCTTGGCCCTGTACAGCATCATCGCAGGCACCTTTGCGCGTCACGTGTCGGGCGATGCCGTCTTCGGTGCGATATGCGGCTATCTGCTGCTGGGGATCATCGGCAGCCTCCTGTTTTTCGCCGTCGAGATCGCCTGGCCGGGTTCGTTCCATCTGCCTGCACCTGACGGAGGTTATCATCAGACAGGAGAGTTGAACCGCGGAGTGTTGACCTATTTCAGTTTCATCACGTTGACCACGGTGGGTTATGGCGACATCACGCCAGCCACCCCGCTGGCTCGGACCTTGACATGGATCCTCGCGGTCTCGGGCCAGTTCTACCTGGCGATCCTCGTCGCCGGACTCATCGGGTTCAAAGTCAGCCGTGCCAAAGATTAAACAATACCGCCCTCATCCACCCAATCGCCGTTGGAGGCATCCGTTGTGTCGTCGGCTTGACTCTCTTGTCCCGTGATCCAATTCCTGGGGTCCACTTCTACCATCGAGTTGGATGACTGCAACGGCCAGAGGATTTGTGGTATACTTGAGGCTTCCAAGGACTGGTTCCTGCCGTCCGAGCGGTTGAATGCCGCGTGATCGGCCGTTGGGAACCAGCCCTGTGACTGATGGGCCATCCTGTTTTCTTCCGCACGAGAGATTCCAACCTATGTCGAATTCCTACCAAACGACGCGTCGTCAGTTTTTTCACGGTGTGGCTGCTGCGGGGGCCGCCAGCATCCTGCTTCCGACGGCCGGTCGGGCCTTCGGGTACCAGTCACCCAATGAACGACCTGTCTTCGCGACGATCGGCCTGCGAAATCAAGGCTGGGCCATCATGTCAAAGACGTTCACGTTCGCCGATTTTGCGGCGCTGGCCGACGTCGATTCGAATGTGCTGGGCACCAACGTCGAAAGAACGCAGCAGAGCCAGGGCAAGAAACCCGACGCTTACAAGGACTATCGGGAAATCCTCGATCGAAAAGACATCGATGCCGTCATGGTCGGCACACCCGACCATTGGCACACGAAGATCGTGATCGAAGCGATGCACGCGGGCAAAGATGTCTACTGCGAAAAACCGCTGACGCTGACCATCGACGAAGGCAAGCTGATCGAACAGGCCGTCAAGGAGACGGGTCGAGTCTTTCAGGTGGGCACCCAGCAACGTAGCGAAAGCAACCGTCGCTTCCTGCAAGCCGTCGCGCTGGTGCAACACGGACGCATCGGCACCGTCAGGAAGGTGACGTGCGGGATCGGTGGTATGCCGGCTTCGCCGGTCATCCCCGTGGCTCCCGTTCCCGAAGAACTCGATTGGGACTTCTGGTTGGGACCCGCACCGAAAGTCTCTTACCGAGCGCTGCCTGAAATGCGCACCGGCTACGGCGGCGGCGTGCCGCTGTACAGCAACGGACACTACTCGTTCCGGAACTGGCACGAATACTCGGGCGGAAAATTGACGGACTGGGGCGCGCATCACGTCGACATCGCCTGTTGGGCGATCGGGGCCAGCGATACGGGGCCCAGCAAAGTCACGCCGTTGGATTACGCCTTGGCGTGCGAGTACCAGGATGGACATCCCGTCGTGGATGACCGTTACAACGTCGCGACTCGTTTTAATATCCAAGCCGCCATGCCGGGCGACATCGAAATGCTGATCACCAGCGAAGGCGATAACGGCATCCTTTTCGAGGGGACCGAAGGGCGGTTCTTCGTCAACCGTGGCCGGATCGCCGGCCGACCGGTCGAGGACCTGGAAGACAATCCGCTGCCCGACGGCGCGATCGAAGAAGTCTATGGCGGACCAGTCAGCGAGAACCATAGTGCGAACTTCATCGAAAGCATGAAGTCTCGAAAACAGCCCATCTCCGACGTCTGGTCGCATAACCGGATGCTCGAAATCTGCCACCTGGCCAACATCGCCATGCGGCTGGATCGCGAAGTCCACTGGGATCCGGTCAAGCGAGAGATCATCGGCGACGCCCAGGCGAACGCGTTCCTCGCTCGTGAAAGCCGCAAGGGTTACGAGATCAAGGGCTAGCCACCCGAGCGGCATGGCAGGAAAATGCAATGGCAGGAAAATGCAATGACAGAAATATGCAATGGCAGAAAGATGGGTTCGCAGAGACAGCAGATTTTTCTGTCATTCTTTCTGGAACGTTTGAAACCGGACGATTTCTCGTGTGACGTTGACCCAATGGATGCTTTGTAGTTCGGTATGC
>SKVE01000910.1 GCA_007129635.1 Planctomycetaceae bacterium | reverse complement strand
TTCCCGGACCAGGCGTTGGTGTCCACCTAGTCGCGAAGCGACGGCATGTAATAGCCATGGGTGCGAACCCATGGTAGGCATGCGAAAGGAGCAGCCAAGAGTCGCGAAGCGACGGTATGCGTTGATCGACGCCATTCGACATCCCACGATCGCATCCCACGACGGCCGATGAATCGGTTCGCGTCCCACCTTTTCTCCCTCCCCGACGGTTTCGGTCGTGGAACATATACCGTCGCGTTGCGACTAAGGGTTTGGTGGCGTCTTGCGTCCCACGGACTCGCGTCCGTGGCTATTGCATGCCGTCGCTTCGCGACTGGACGCACGTCGGTTGCGCTTCGCGACTGGACGCACGTCGGTAGCGTTTCGCGACTGGACAGATACCGGTTGCGTTTCGCGATTGGACGGATTGCCAATCTGTCCTATCTCTTGGTTATTTCTCGAACGATGCTTATCCGCCGTGCCGCCGCGCTCGCTTCAAGCAAGGGGGGGCCGGAAGTCGTCGGGGGGATTGCAGGCAGTCGCTGCATGTTTCATGATGTTTGGGATCCCTTCCCGCAAGGGCATCGCACGCTTCCTCCCCAAAAACCAAAAATCTTGCACGCACTCAGCCATGAACAAACCGCCTGCCATTGCCACCGCGTTGTTGCTCGTTGCCGCATCCGCCGTATCGGCTGACCCCGGTTCCGCGCTCAAGGACGCTTTTGAAAGCCACTTTCTGGTCGGCGCCGCGCTGAACTCGTCCCACTTTGCCGAGCCGAACCCGGTGCGAGCGGAACTGGTCACCCGGCAGTTCAACACGATCACCGCCGAGAACGTGATGAAGTGGCAGCCGATCCATCCCCAGCCCGACCGGTACAACTTTGCGGCGGCCGATCGGTTCGTCGCGTTCGGCGAGCGGCACGGGATGTTCATCGTCGGCCACACCCTGATCTGGCACTCGCAGACGCCATCCTGGGTGTTTGAGGACGCCGACGGCAAGCCGCTGGAACGCGACGCCCTGTTGGAGCGGATGCGCGACCACATCCGCACGGTGGTCGGGCGTTACCGGGGGCGTGTCCACGGCTGGGATGTGGTGAACGAAGCGTTGGACGAGGGCGGTTCGCTACGCGATTCGCCGTGGCGGCGCATCATCGGCGACGATTACATCGCGAAAGCATTCCAGTTTGCTCACGAAGCCGACCCGGAGGCGGAGCTTTATTACAACGACTATGGGATCGAGAACCAGGCCAAGCGCAACGGCGCCATCGCGCTGCTGAAAAACCTGCAAGACGCAGACGTGCGGGTCACCGGCGTGGGGATCCAGGGACACGGAAACCTGACTTGGCCGTCGGCTCAAGCCGTGGCCGAGACGATCGAGGCGCTGGCCGACCTGGGGCTCCGGGTGATGATCACCGAGTTGGACATCAGCGTGCTGCCGTCGCGTTCCCGCACGGTCACCGCCGATATCGGCCGTCGCGAGACCGCGACACGCGACGGCAATCCGTATACCGAGGGCTTGCCAGACGAGGTACAACGGCGACTCGCCCGCCGATACGCCGAGCTGTTCGAAGTGTATTTGAAGTACCGTGACGTCGTGGACCGGGTGACGTTCTGGGGCGTCACCGACGGCGACTCGTGGCTGAACAACTTCCCGATACGCGGCCGAACCAACCATCCGCTGCTGTTCGACCGCCAGGGCGAACCAAAACCGGCTTACCAAGCCGTGATCGAAACCGCGCACCGCTTTTCGAAGACGGTGGAAGAAGCACGCACGTTTCAAAATCCGGTCCTGCCGGACTTTCCCAGCGCGAGCGATCCACACACTGAACGAGTTCGCCCATAAGGAATGCCACAGGCAATGACCGGCAGGAAAAATTGTCGACCACCGGAACGTGCCCCGAGTTTCCCCCCGAAGCACAAGCGTATAATGATCGCTTGGACCGAGTTGTTTCCATCATCTACAGGAACCCCAACCATGTGGCAACCGCGACTGCGAATCCTTCCGGCGATGACCGTCTGTCTGCTGCTGATCTTGACCGCTTACCAGGTCCAGGCTCAAGCTCCACCTGCCCCGAAACTGTTATCTCTGACCACCCAGGAGCCCGCGACGATGAAGATCGAAAAGAAACCGTTTGGCCAGACCAAGGAAGGCGTCCAAGTCGATCTGTACACCTGCACCAACGCCCAGGGCAGCGTGTTGAAGATGACCAATTTCGGCGCCACGACCGTCGCCTTGGAAGTTCCCGATCGAAGCGGAGATCGTACCAATGTCTCGCTGGGCTTCGAGTCGTTGGAGGGTTATCTGGGGGAGCATCCGTATTTCGGCGCGACGGTCGGACGGTACTGCAACCGGATCGCGTTGGGGCGTTTCACACTGGACGGCCAGCAGTACACACTGGCAACCAACAACGACGCCAATCATCTGCACGGTGGTGACGTGGGATTCAACAAGGTCGTCTGGAACGCCAAACCGTTGATGACGGATTCCGGGGTAGGCGTGGAATTTACGTACCAGAGCCCCGATGGCGAGGAGGGCTATCCGGGAAACCTGTCGGTCACAGCCGTTTATTTGTTGACCAACGACGATCAACTGGTGGTCGAATTCACGGCGACGACGGACAAAGCGACGCCGGTCAACCTGACGAATCATAATTACTGGAACCTGGCCGGCGCGGGGGCCGAGACGATCCGCGATCATGTCTTGGAGATCGCTGCGGATCGGTACCTGCCGGTCGACGAAGGCCTGATCCCCACGGGGGAACTGGCTGACGTCACCGAGACGCCGCTGGACTTCACCCAACCGGAGAAGATCGGCGCTCGACTGGATCAGATCCAGGCGGACCCGGTAGGCTACGATCACTGCTACGTGCTGGGCGGCGAGATCGGTCAGATGAAACTGGCTGCACGAGTCAAAGAGCCTCGGTCGGGCCGCGTGATGGAGATTCACACTACCCAACCCGGTTTGCAGTTCTACAGCGGCAACTTCCTGGACGGTTCGTCCGCCAACGGTGGTTATCAACAGTACGAAGGTTTCTGCCTGGAGACGCAGCATTTTCCGGATTCGCCCAACCAGCCGGATTTTCCCAACACGATCCTGCGTCCCGGCGAAACCTATCATCACAAGACGATCCATCGATTCACGGCCGAATAAGCACCGGGCCTGGAATCACTGGATGGAGACGGCGGACGGGGTTGGGAGTCGTTCTCGTTAGAGTTCACGATTTATCGTGCCCCGTGGAAGGCTACGCACCCCAGCACGCTGAAGCGTGAACTCCAGCGCATCGGGATCGGCATTGAATTTCAGGGACCTTGTTCCATGCTCCAGATCGAACGACTCCAGTTCTTCTTGCACCTGCTCCCCAAACTGACCGTCGGCTTGGTCGGCGACCTGTTTCTGGATCGTTATCTGGAGATCGATGCCCAGTTGGGCGAACCGTCGATCGAGACGGGGTTAGAGACGCAGCAAGTGGTTCGAGTTCGGAACCAGCCCGGCGCGCTGGGAACGGTGTTGAACAACCTGGCCGCGTTGGGCGTCGGTAATCTGGTGCCCCTCACGGTGATCGGCGATGACGGCCACGGCTACGATTTGCTGCAATCGTTGCAGTCGCTGCCCGTCGACGATTCCCACGTGCTCCGCTCGCCCGATCGCTTGACTCCCACCTATACCAAGCCGTTGCGACAAGATGCCGCGGGCTCGTGGCAGGAATTGAACCGGCTGGATGTCCGCTCGCGACAGCCACTGACCGACAGGACCTGCGATCAGCTCTGCCGGCACCTGCAGTCGGTCTTCACGCAAACGGATGGACTGATCGTGCTGGATCAGATCGATCAACGCAATACGGGGGTGATCGATGACCGGGTGCGCGATTGTCTGCGAAAGATGGCGCAGCAACACCCCCAGCGATTGATGTACATTGACAGCCGCCGCTGGCTGAGCGAATTTGACTTTGGCACGCTCAAAGGCAATCGAGCCGAAGTCCTGGCCGCCGTTCCGGACGCACCGGACGTGCCGACCGCCATGCGTCAACTAAACGCTCGAACCGGCCAACCGGTCTTTTGCACCTTGGGCGATCGAGGGATGAGCACCGCTTGCCGCGATGGCCGCGTCGTTCACGTCCCCAGCGGTCCGATCGATGGACCGGTCGATATCGTCGGAGCTGGCGATAGCGCGACCAGCGGGATTGTCTTTTCCCTGCTGGCCGGTGCGACGGAGATCGAGGCTGCGGCCGTGGGTAATCTGGTCGCATCGATCACGGTCCAGCAGCTTGGTACGACCGGAACCGCGACACCCCAGCAGGTACTCGATCGTTGGTACGAAACGTGTAGTTGATCGTTCCTTGGAGTGCGGCGGATCGACGAACTGAGTAGTAGGCACACTCCGTGTGCCGTAACCGGCGGACGGCACACGGAGTGTGCCTGCTACCAGCGGACGGCACACGGAGAGTGCCTGCTACCAGCGGACGGCATACGGAGTGTGCCTGCTACCGGCGGACGGCACGCGGAGTGTGCCTGCTACCGGCGGACGGCACACGGAGAGTGCCTGCTACCAGCGGACGGCACACGGGGAGTGCCTGCTACCGGCGGACGGCACGCGGAGAGTA
>SKVE01000415.1 GCA_007129635.1 Planctomycetaceae bacterium | reverse complement strand
GGTTGATCGAGGATCTGGGGCGAGGCGTCCAGCAGCGTCCGAGGCAGGAAGACGACGCACTTGGAACGGGCTCGAGTGACCGCGACATTCAAGCGGTTCAAGCCGTAGATGAATTCGGCTTCCTGCGCCGCAAACTCCGGATCGGAGACCCCGTAGCTGACGATCACCACATCCGCTTCCTGGCCCTGCATCTTGTCGACGGTATCGACCAGCGGAGGCGTCTGCCACATCCGCTGCTGGCGCAGTTGGGTTTCGATCAAGCGAATCTGAGCCCGGTGCGGGCTGACCAGGAACACGCCCTCGTGAAAGAACCGGCCATCGTCCGCAAACAACTGCCCGCTGGCATCGCGCATCGTCCCGCGCAATCCGGTCACCAATTGAGCCACCAGGCGGGCTTCCAGCGGGTTTTCGCGAGCGGCCCAGACGCCGTCCAGCACGACGATGGTCAGCGGTGACTGGGGGTCCAGGCACGCTTCGACGAACGGGTCCAAGCACCGTTGGGGGATCAGGTCCAGCCGCCGGTCGCCGATCGAGGGGTCGTTGGGCCGATAGTCGGCTCCGTACAGCAGGCCTGCAGCAAAGCTGGTCAAGACGTCGTTCATGCGGAAGTTTTCGGTCAATTGACAGGCGGCGGGCCGAGGCAACTCGGCGGAACCATCGGCCGCCGTGGCCTCGGCCAGGACCTCGAAGATCGAGCGGTGCAGGACCGGTTGGCCGGGCAGCGGTTCGGGGTACACGCCCTGGATGATCGGCGGAAGCTGCAGGTGGTCGCCGGCCAGCACCAGACGGCCCGAGCGGCCGGTCAGACTGATCGGCACGGCGGCTTCCGGCACCCGGACCTGCGACGCTTCATCGATCACGACCAGATCGAACTCGGGCAACCGATCGTAGACCTTCAACAGGGCATGCACGGTGGCGCCGACCACAGCGACCGGGTGCTTTTCCAACCACGCAGGCAGCCCGGCCGGTTCGACCACTTGGACCTGCTGGCCATGCTCACCGCGCCAGCTCTTGACCTTGGCCACCGCCATCGGCGTCGCGGCCGGGGCATCTGTCATCTGCTGGACCGTTTTCCGCAACACGTTCTCGATCGCCGCGTGCGTGAAGGCGGTGACCAGGACGCGGAAGGGCCGGTCGGTCTGTTGATGCGCGTCGGCCAAAGCCCGGATGGCCGTCGTCAGGAAATGGGTCTTCCCCGTTCCCGGCGGACCCCAGACGGGCACGACTCGCTGGCGGCAGATGGCGTGAAAGGCGTCGGTCTGGCTGGGCGTCCAGCCGGCCTGCTTCGCCGCAGCTCGGGCGGACTTCATCACCGGTTTCGGCAGCGGCAGCGAGGCGGCTCCGGCGGCCGGATCTCGCAGCAGCCGGAGGAACAATTCGGACTCGCCCAGACGCTCTATCGTGTTCCCGTAGTCCTGCAGGAACCGGACGATGCCGTCGGTCGTGAAGTCGGTAAACCGAGGGTACAGCAGGAACCGGCTCCCCGGAGCGGGCTTGTTCTCTGCGAACGGCTTGGCATACTCGACGGTCAACCGGCGGGGGACGCCCAACCGGTCGTGCTCGATCTGCGAGACGCCCACCACGGCCAGATGCGTCTGCGGCCTGCCTTGCCACAGCCGAGCACGGCAGGCGTAGTCGCGGTATTCCAGTTGAGCCTTACGGCCTTGGTCGCCTTCGGCGACTAGCAGCCATTCGGGGAACCCGCCGGGATCGACCGGCATGGCCGTCCCGGCCACGATCTCGAACTGCGTCGCGTCGACGGCACGCAACTCCATCACTCGGCCCAGCAGCAACTGGACCACATGCGGCTCACAGCGCCAGTGCCGCTTATCCAAGCAATCCAACAGACTCTCGTAGCGGGCGAAGAAAGCCAAGCGTGACAGCAGCGGATCGGGGTACGACTCGCGCGACGGCAACGTGAACTTTGCGGCCCAGGCGAAAATCGCCTCGCCAGCCTGATGGCGGATGCTCTGCAACAGTTCGCGGACGGCGCGCAGATGGGCCGTGGCCTGCTTGGCCAACTCGCCCAACCGCTCGGGCTGACCCCGGTTCCAAGCGGCGTGAATCGCCTCGGCGCGCAACGCATGCCCCAACGGGAAGTGATAGTAGTCGCTACGGCGATAGGAGAACCGGCTGCCCAACGCCGCCAACGCCTCGGGTAACGTGTAACTGACCTCGACGGGCAACGCCAGCACGTGGGCCATGGCACCGGTCAGCGCGACCACCGGGAAAGGCACCTCGCGGTCGGGATGGCTGTCGGCCACCATCAGCTCGGGCGATTGGAAATGGAACAGCAGCGTCACCGCCTGCTCGGCCAGTTCCGGTTGCTCGGTATCCTGCAACGACTCCAGCAACCACCGGATCAGCATTTCGCGTTCCGCGTCGCTCAGCACGTACGCCTGCAGACTCAATTGATCCGACCAATCCCGCGGGCGGTTGTAATGGTCAAGCTGGGTGACGATCTCGTACAGTGTGCGGATCAGCGTGCGGCGGATGCGCGGCACATCGTCCGGGCCGCTGGCCACCAGTACCAGCGGCTGACCGCTGGCTCCGGAAAAGAACCGCTCGACCAGTTCATCGGAGAACACCGCCCGGCGCAGGTCCTTGCGGATCGTCAGATGCACTCCCGCCAGATAGACAGCCTGGGACAGCGGCTCCTGCTGGAAGGTCAAGAACAGCCCCACGTTCTCGCCTCGGGACAGCGACGGCGAAGCCGCGCCTTGCGTCTGCACTTGGCCCGTCGTCAACGCTGCCACCTGCTGGACCAAGCGCGGGCGACGGCCTGCCAGCGAAGCACATCGGCTGAGCATCTGGTCCGCGTCGTCCCGCTGCAGCCAGCAATCCAGTTCGGCCAGGGTCCGGACCTGAGCCTCGCCGCGCAGATACTGCTTGCCGTGCGCCGTCAATTGCGTCATACGCGACAGGTCGTCATCGCGCCGCATCTGGTCTCGGCAATGTTCGAAGAATTCGCACCACTCGCACCGCGGCTGGACGTGCCAGGCGACCTCGTCCGCCGCCGTTTGCAGGATCTGCGTCAGATCGCTCCGCAGAAACGCCTCGACGTGCGGCCGAAGATCCGCCATGTCAAACGGCGTGGGGTCGGGATGCGCACCCAGCCAGACTTTGCCGCAACGGGTGTCGACGTGCAAGTCCCGGATCGAATCGGCCCAGCAGATCGATTCCATCTCCAAGGCGTACAGCAGTACCTGGACGCGGTGAGACAATTGCAGCGATTCCCCGCGTTTCAAGTCCAATACGCGAACGAGCCGACCGCCGCAACCGTCCTGGTCGACCATCAGCAGGTCCGGATGATTGTCGCTGATCACCACCAGGTCGGGATCCAGGCCGTAGCGAGCGTAAAAGGCGCGTGGCAAGCGAAAGGTCGGTTGGTACAGGAACGTACCGGGCTGGGCATCCCGCAACCACCGCAGGGTCTGCCGCCAATCGAAGCGGCGAGTGTGAACTTCGCCGGTACCTTCGGCGATCTGGACGCGGCCCGCCAGGTACTGGTCGAGCACCGTTTGCTCCCAGGCGTACCCGCTGTCCAGGATCGCTTTGACCACGGGGCTGTGATCGAAATCGGGGGTCGGCAGCGATTCGACTTGCCGAGTCGCATGGCTGGCCGACAGGTACCGCAGAAAACGCTCGCAATCGTGGAAGAAATAACGGGCGATCGCCGAGGGACTCGTGCGGAACGGGGGCAGGCCCGAGCGGGGCGAGGTGTTGACACTCATTGTCGCTCTGTTGTTGGATTCATTTCCCGGTCCGAGCTGTCCGGAGTCCAGTCCGGAACACTCCCACTCGAACCTTCCTGGCCTAACAGCCTAACACATCCCAAGCCGATTGCCGAGACCGTTGGGCGAATCGTCCACTCACCTAACCATCACGCCATCAATTCATCCCAGCTCGACACGATCACCAGTTGTTCGCTTAGATCTTCGAGCCGGTCGATATCACGCATCGCCTCGATCTGCTGCCGAGTCGCTTCGTCCGCTTCCCCAAACCGCCGTCGGCCCTGCCGTAGGATCATGCGGTGCAGTTCTTCGACGCGTCCTTCTTCCAAAATCGCCTGATAGGTCACTGATTCTCGCATGGCTATCGATACTCCTTGAAAAAGTTGCCTGACTTCATCTGGGCTCTTCAATCGCAGCCCCGTCAAAACATACGCTGCCACCAGCAGCCGATCCGCTTGGTCCCGTTGACTTTCGATAACGCCCGAATGCATCGACACCAGTGCATGAATATCAGCCTAGGCAAATCCGTAGGAAAGTCAACATGAAGGGTGGTGAACACGCGTGCCTAATCGGCTGGCCTTCCATCCGTGCCCCGGCTTTGCCATCCGTGCTACTTATGGGTTGCGGACGGTTCCGCCCCGTCTTGCCGGCGATCCGCCTCATGCCGCCAGGTCCCGGAAGAACGCATCACGCTGCGACAGATCCACCACCGGTTCGTCCAGCAACGATTCCCAATCCGGTAGTCCCCAGCCGTCCGCCGCTTCGCCCTCGCCCGTCGGCACGCCCGATCCGGATCGCCAAGCGTCCGGGAAATTCGGCGGGAAGATCAACGTCTGCTCGATGCACC
>SKVE01001013.1 GCA_007129635.1 Planctomycetaceae bacterium | reverse complement strand
GGATTCGAGCACGTCAGCGAATTCTTTCGCGTGCGTGGCCCGTACTCGCGAGATCGGCTGCATGTCTTGTTCAGCATCGATACGCAACGGACCGATCTCCCGCCGCGAGGCAGCCATCCGGGCGTCGAACGGGAGGACCAGGACTACGCGCTCGCCTGGACTCGCAGTTACGGGCGCGGTCGTGTGGTCTACTGCACGATCGGTCATAGCCCTCAGGATTTCATGACCCCGCGTATCCTGGAGTTCTACCTGCATGCATTGCAGTTCATCATGGGCGATCTGGACGGGACGACAACGCCCAGCAACCGCTTGACCCCGGCGGTGGCCGCGCGCGAGTCGCTGGGCTGGCGTCTGGCGTTAACCGCCCAGGAATCTGAGCCGGTGTCCGTGCTGGAAATGATCGATCGCGCCCACCAGTCGGGGCTGGCTCACATCCAGCCGTCCAGTTTGCAGCAGGTCGGCGGTGCGGATTCGGTCTCCTTCGACAGCCGATTGAGCGACGAACAAATCGAACAGATCCGGCTGGCGATGGACGATGCGGGCGTCAGCCTGCCCGCACTGAAGTACGCGGAAATCCCGAACGACATGGAAGGCCGCCGCCGAGTCTTCGAGTTCTGTCGCAAGCTGGGCGTACAGACGTTGATCGGAGCCGCGTCACCGGAGTCCCTGGATGATCTGGAGCAGCTATGCGACCAATACGACATCCGCTTGGCGATTATGCCTGCCGATTCGGATCCGTCCAACGAAGCTGGGCATGCTCAGCGGATCCTGGAAATCTGCCGCGGGCGCAGTGCCAGGATCGGAGCGTATGGCGATGTGGATCGTTGGCTGCGTACCGGGCTCGACCCGGTCGACCATCTCCGCAAGCTGGGCGATCGGCTGATCACGCTGCGATTGGCTCCCATGCAACCGTCATCGGCACGCGACCAGGATGTGACCGAAAACGTTAATGGCGGGGACCTCCAAGTTCTGCTTTTGGAACTCCATCGTCAGGGTATTCCACCGACCGTGCTGGGCCTGGCGGATACCAGCGGTACCCGCCAACAGGCAGCCGGGATTTCCGCGACGATCGACGCCATCGATGCGATCGTCGATCGCATCGTCCGTGAAACCGATGCAAATCAGTCGCGGTAGCGGTCGATCACCTCTTGGCCGGGCCAGCTTGGGATGCCGCCGAAATACTCGGTTTGGTCCAGTTCGTCGTCGGTACCCAGCTCGCGCGGGTCGTTGGTCTGGCGGAGGTACTGCGTTAGTTGCTCGGCCATCGCGCGGCGTGCTTCGGCGTAGTCGGGATGGTCGGCGACATTGTTCATCTGCAGCGGGTCTTTTTCGATGTCGTACAGTTCTTCGCCCGGCCGCTTGGCGTATGCCAGATCGTACAGAGGCCGAATGGGGGAACGGTCCCGGTTCGCCCAAAGGTAGTATTTGGTCAGCCCGTTATCGGCGTCGCCCAGCCAAGCGCCTGGAATGAATGCGTTCTCAGGATCGGGCGTCCCTTCCGGCCAACGTTCGGGTTTGTAGTTGCGAATGTACAGGAAACGATCGGTGCGCAGCGCGCGTTTCGGGTAGCCGCCACTCAGGCCAGCGGCTTGAGCGGGCGTGTGGCGTTCGCGGCCGGTGAAGGTGCGGTCGCGGGTCGGGTCGATGCGTCCTTGGGCGTCGCTGGTCAGCAATGGCATGATCGATCGACCGGTCATCTGCTCGGGCACTTCCACCCCACCGGCCTCGAGGAACGTCGGCGCAAGATCGATCAGATTCACGAAATCAGTGACCGTTCGGCCCGACGTACGGATGCCCGCCGGCCAGCGGATCGCCAGCGGCACGCGGGTGCCCACGTCGTACAGGTTCGTCTTGCCGCGTGGGAACGACCAACCGTGGTCGCTGCTGATCACGACCAGCGTATTGTCCAACTCGCCGTTCTCCTCCAGCAGCCGTAGCAACCCGGCAACATCGCGGTCGAACCGCTGTACCTGGGCATAGTATTCGATCATGTCCTGGCGGACCGCCGGAGTGTCCGGCAGCATGGCCGGTACCACCACATCGGCAGGATCCAGGCCCATGGACTTCTGCAACGCGGCGCCGTCACCTCGGACGCCTCGATGCGGGTCCTGGCTGCCGAACCAGAAGCAGAAGGGCTTCCCCTCGGGGCGTTGCGCCAGGAATCGCTCGAAGTTGGGATAGCTCGGGCCCGCCGGATTATGCTTGCGGCCCTCGATGCGGCCCGGTGCCCAACCTTTGCGTGTGTGACCGACATGGTATTCGCCGGACTCGGCCAGCAAGTCGGGATAGACCACCAAGTCGCCGGGAAACAGCGACCATAGATTGGCAGCCGCCCCCAGTCGCCAGAAGTCCTGGCCGGTCAGGATAGCGCCGCGCGAGGGGGTGCAAGACGGCGAGGAGATAAACGCATGGTGGAACAAGACGCCTTCCCGAGCCACCCGGTCGAACGAGGGCGTCTGAACGGTCGGATCGCCGTAGATGCCCGCATGGCCATAGCCCCAGTCGTCGGCAAAGGCGAACAGGATATTCGGCCGGCTCGACGGCGGCTGGTCCGCATGCACTGCTGCCAACCCCAATCCGATGAATAAGCAGAGTCCTACCCCCAGCATGCATCCTGGTGCGAAAATTTTCATCTGGTTTCTCCCTCGCGTAAAAGGTCTTCGGTGTGGCCAATTAGTACCGTTCGAGAAATAACTGACGAACTTTCTGCCCCCACACCCTACCCGCACCCACGAGGGGCGAGGGGACATTGGACAGTTATTTCTCGAACGGTGCTTAGTCGAAATCGTCAACGCCGTCCATCGGCGGCGGGTCGTCTCCATCGCCCAAGTCGTCTTCGTCACTGAAGTCGTCGTCTTCCTTTTCAAAGACCAAGGCCCATCGATGCAGCGCGCCCGGCCGATTGCTGTCCGCTTCGATCAACAGCGTCCATGTCCCGTTCATCGGTTGACCATAAAACTGACGCAAACCAGGTCGACCGCGCGAGCGATCGCTGGTGTGATAACGACCCGAAAACGGTGGACGTCCGCTACGGATCGACGACGGCGCTTCTTCATCAAGAATCGTCTCTTCGAAATGATCGTCGCTACCGCCCACATTGGCAAACAACTCGACTCGCTGACCTTCCGGTCCGACCAAAAAGCCTTTCAGGTGCCCAACGTACGTGTGGGTGATCCCGAGCACGACGTCGACATCGGTGATGCGAGCCGTTTCGTCGATCTCGATTTCTGATCGCGTGACGCCGCGATTGGGGATCAGCGTGAACCGCTCGTTGGCGTACTGATGCCGCGAACGCTCCATCCTTCGCAGTACTTCGGCCGGTTCGATGAAGCCGTCGTTGTTCGCGTCGTAGGCCATGAACTCGGACAGTCTTTCGTCGGTCCATTCCTCGTCCTTGGCGAATTCCGCCATGCTCACCTGTCCATCACCGTCGCGATCCAGTTCGAAAAACCAGGCGGGCAACTCGGGCGGCAGGATTCGGCTACGTTCCAGTTGCTGGTCCGCCAACCAGACCGCCAGTTCCCGGCGGCTGATCCGGTAGTCGCGGTTCGTGTCGGCCGCCAGCGAGTTGAGTCCCATGCTGCGACGTTCGGACGCGTCCAAATAGCCGTCGCGATCCCGATCGTGACGTCGCATCAACGTATCGGCAAGATGCCAGCTATCGCGAGTCGGCTGTACCTCGCCGGATCGACGCGAGGACCCTTCGTCTCGCTGCTCGCGATCGTCTCGAGCATCGCCCGAGGACGAGCGGCGTCCCGACGAGGCATCGGTCGATGGCCGCTGGTCCGATCGAGCCGCAGCTTCACGCATTCTTCGCACGGCGTACCGGTGGGCCAATTCTGTGCGGCTCAACCGATTATCCCTGTCCAGATCGTACTCGAACGGGTCGTCCGACCAGCGGACTCGCCGCGCTTCTTCACGATCGATGAAGCCATCTCGATTTCGGTCGACATCCCTGAGTCGCCGATCCGCTCGTTCGAAATCTTCCGCGGTCAACGTCACGCCCGTGTCGATGTCCTCGCCAAACCCGGGGATGATCGGAGTTCCCTCGACATGGCCAAAACCGGGCACGGCTCGATCACCGCTTCCGCCCCCGCGCGGCGGGTCTGGGGCACGTCGTTGCGCGTCGCTCGTGGCTGAAACTGCAAAAAGAAGGACGATAAACGTCACAGACGGCGTTCGACGAAGCAAGGTCAAGCGGTACATAAGACTCTTTTCCTCCAGCGGCAATCAAACCATCGAGCCCATGCAGGCAAGGTGTCCGGGTATATTCTTGACCGCGCCCCCGGTTCTGCCAGTATAATCGTAGGGATCCTTCAAGCCAAGTCGTCGAGGTGGTTGCAGCCGGCATGGCAAAGGAGTAGAGTTTTGGAGGGATAACGTCAACCAGGAACGTCAACCAGGCATGTCTTTGCCGGAATCGCCATCTACCATCCGAGGAAAACAACCATGCTTTCTGCTTCCTGCCGCTTCCAACAGCAGGCAATTCATTTACGAAGGTTCGCTTTGATCCGCACAATCGGGGTGATCGTGGTCGGCTGCCTGGCCATCGCTGGGCAAACGTCGCGTTCGCAGGCGGAAGAGG
>SKVE01000704.1 GCA_007129635.1 Planctomycetaceae bacterium | reverse complement strand
ATTAATTCGCCGCCATGGCCTGGCTTGTTCCAGTTCGAAGGCGATCTCCAGCAAAGTACGTTCATCGCCCATCCGAGCGGACAATTGGACTCCGATCGGTAAACCTTCGTCGGATTGTGCCAACGGCAGCGAGATGGCCGGTTCGCCGTTGGCATTGTTGATCGGGGTGAATCCGACGTAACGGGTCAGTCGGCGAATGAGTTCCGGGAACGGCACGTCGGGGCTCAGGTAGCCGAGTTCCGGAGTGATGTGTCCCAGCACGGGCGAGAGGATCAGGTCGTACTTTCCTGTCCGTTCGAACGATTGTCTGGCGATCTGTCGCATACGGTAAAGCATCCGTGGCATTCGCCAGAGCCGTCGCCGGAAACTAGCAGCAAGGTTCTGTGTCAGATTGTCCAAACGATCGGCCTGGAATTTTCTGCCGAAGTGCAGGCGACCGAACCAACCGACCAGGAAACCCAGGAAATTCCAGTAATCGGGAAAGTCGTCGATGAACGAGACGGGGATCGGTGCCTGCCATGGTTCGACCCGATGTCCCAGGCTCTCCAGGATCGCTGCCGTCTGTTCCACCGCTGTTTGCGTTTGAGAACCGGTAGGAATCTGGGTGATCGAATCCAAGACCATTCCGATCACCAGTCGCCGCTGGCCGGGCCTTTCCACCAGTCCCAGGAGCGGCAGGTCCGGATTTCGATAGGCTTGCTCGGCAGCCGCCAGGAAATGCGCCGTATCACGCACCGAGCGAGTCAACACGCCCTCGACGACGATCTTGATGGGCAGTGATCGAGCCATCTCGCTTTCGACCAATCGGCCGCGAGACGGTTTTAATCCGACCAATCCGCAGCAGGCGGCGGGAATGCGGATCGACCCGCCCCCATCATTGCCATGAGCCAGGGGGACGACCCCAGCCGCCACCAGCGCGGCGGCACCGCCCGAACTGCCACCGCAGGAGTAGGCCGGATTCCAGGGGTTGCACGTGGGCGGTTTTCCCTGAAACTCCGTCGTACTGTTGAATCCGAATTCAGGCATGCTGGATTTGCCCAGCACGTGGAAGCCCAGTGAGAGGAACTGCCGTGCGAAGCTACCGTCGACAGCGGCAGGCACCTGAGGAATGGCTTGCGATCCGAACCGCGTGGGCATCCCCTTCACCTGCGTATTGTCTTTCACGAAGACAGGCACGCCGGCGAACGGTCCTTCGCGTGGTTCTTTTGCTGCCGCCAGTGCCCGATCGTAGTCTGCCCACGCGACCGCTCGCAGCACGGGCTGGATCTTTTCCGCTCGACGGATCGCCGCTTCCGCCAATTCGACCGCACTGACCTCGCGCCGCTGCACCAGATCCGCCAGAGCGACCGCATCGCGATCGGCAAGCACATCATCGCCGAAAGCGTGTACTGTGGGATGGGCCATCAAGAGTCCGCTCGTTGAGGGTCAGTCCAGATCGGCCAGGACGCTGTCCAGTTGCTGGTCGGTGACTTGGAACGTGACGTTGTGCGGCGCCAGCTTCTCGGTCTGGAAGAATCCTGGCAGCCGGTCATCGACGGCGCTGAAGCCGGCGGCGGTATTGAACGCTCGCTCGCAGGCCAGCGTCTTACGTCCCAGACTCAAGAATTCATCGGCATCCATCGGGCGGCCGAGGTAACCGCTCAATAATTCACAGAGTCCTTGCATGGTGTTGGGGTCGTCCAGAACGGCGAAAGCGATGAACAGACACATCCCGGTCGCATCGATGGCCGTGGTGGCGATCTGCAGATTCCGGCTCAAATCCGCTTGGCCTTGCGGATCGAGCGGGTCGACGGTGCCGCCGACGCCGAGCACATTCTGAGCGACCGCGTAGCCGGCCGTATGGTCCGCACCTTGGGTGGAGGTGGCATAGGTGACGCCGATCCCCTGGACCGCGCGAGGGTCGTACGCCGGGATCGCCTGGCCTTTGACCACGGGCACGCGCACCTGGCCAAACGCTTTGCCCAGGATCTCCGCGCCGCTGCCGATCAACCGGCCCATCGGCGTACCACGACGCACTTCTTCCAGCAGCCCGATCGCCCCTTCCACGTCCCCGAAGGGGATCACGCCGGCCTCCATCGCCACGGCGATCGTCGCCCCCGTCTCGATGGTGTCCAGTCCCAGGTCGTCATCCATGCGGTCCATGCGTGCGATGGCATCCAGATCGTTGATCCCACAATTGGCGCCATGCGCCCAGATGGTCTCGTACTCCGGACCCTTGGTCACGAATTGGCCGTTCTCATCGACATAGATCCTCGAGCAACGAATAGTACAGCCGCGATGGCAAGCATGCGCGACTTTGCCACCCCGTTCGACGATCACGTCATGCTGATGCTCGCCGCTGATCAGCTCGACGCCCTCGAACGTACCCTGTTGGAAATTTCGAGTCGGGTAGCCGCCGGCCGCGTTCAGCACGTTGGCCAGCGCATTGGTGCCGAACTTGGGCAGTGCTTCGCCGCTGAGCGGATGCCCCATCAGCGCGGCATTGAACCGTTCGACGCCCTGCTTGAACGTCTGGCTGTCCGCCGGTCGCGGACGCTGACCGCCCGCCGAATCGACGACGATCACCTTGATCCCCTTGGACCCCATCACGGCGCCAAGTCCGCCGCGTCCGCAATGTCGAGTTGGCCGGCCTTCGATGTCGGTCACAGCGATGCTGGCGGCCGGTAATCGCATCTCGCCCGCTTGGCCGATGCTGATGCACGACACCGAATCACCGAACTGCTGGTGTTGCTTCGCGACCGTATCGTAGTTGCCCAATCCCGCCAGGTCCTCGACCGGCTGGATCGAGACCCCTTGGGGTGTGACCAACAATCGGTATTGCTTTCCCGGTTCCGCCAGGCCTTCGATCACCAAGGCCTGGACGCCACACATGCTCAGATGGATCGCGGCCATGCCTCCGGAATTGGACTCTTTGATGGTTCGCGTCAACGGGCTCTTCGCCCCCGCTGATAATCGCCCCGAGCAGGGCGCCCCGGTCCCGGTCAATATGCCCGGCGCCAGGACCAAGCGGTTATCGGCCGATAGTGGGTGGCACGTAGGTGGGACTTCGCGGGCGATGATCGCCGAGGTCAAGGAGCGACCTCCCAAACCGCGGTAGGCCTCGTGGGGTTCCTCGGAACGAACCGTCAAGTCGTTCATGTTGACTCGAAAAATGACTGTCATGGGTATCCTCCTGTGGCTGCCTGCAGTCTAACCGCGATCCTCTCCGACTGCAAGCTTGTTGAAGTACCGGTTCGTCTCGCGGACGATGACACCGCTTAACAGGATCAACCCGATCAGATTCGGCAGGGCCATCAGACCGTTCAACAGATCGCTGAGCGTCCACACGAATTCCAGGCTGTAGACCGCTCCGGCAAACGCGGCGATCAAGAACAGCAATCGATAGACGCCCAGCACGCGCGGCCCCCACAGGTACTCGACACTGCGATCCCCATAGTAGCTCCAGCCGATGATGGTCGAAAAGGCGAACATGACCAGGCTGATCGAAACGATCCAGGATCCCCAAGCACCTGGTAAACCGTTTTCGAAGGCCTGCTGCGTCAGCGCGGCGCCGGTTAGCTCCGATTGCCAGACACCGGTGACCAGGATGCACAGACCGGTCATCGTGCAAACGACCAGCGTATCGATGAACGTCTGGGTCATGGACACCAGGGCCTGGCGGACGGGCTGAGCCGTATGAGCGGCGGCGGCGGCGATGCCGGCGGAACCCAGCCCGGATTCGTTGGAAAAGATGCCGCGCGCGACGCCGAATCGCATCGCCTGCATGATGCCCGCTCCTAAAAATCCGCCCGCCGCTGCGGTGCCCGTGAAGGCCGATTCGATGATCAACCACAAAGCCGCCGGGATCTGCTGCAGGTGCAACAGCAGAATCCAGCCTGCGCCAACCATGTAGATCACGATCATCACCGGGACGAACGCGCCGGTAAAACGTCCGATCGCGCGGATGCCACCCAAAGTCACCGCGGCCAGCATGGCGGCGATCATCAACCCGCTGACCCAGGTGGGACAGCCCGTCGCATGATTCAGCGCCGTGGCGACGGAATTCGACTGAGCCATATTGCCGATGCCGAACGCAGCGGCTGCGGTAAAGACAGCAAACGAACCGCCCAGGATGCGACCGACGATCGGCCAGCGGAGCCCATCGCGCAGATAGTACATGGGTCCGCCCGCTTGCGTCCCGTCAGGATTGGTCCGCCGGTACTTGACCGACAGTAACGCCTCGCCGTACTTCGTGGCCATGCCGACCAACCCGGTCATCCACATCCAGAACAGGGCACCAGGGCCCCCGGCCGCGATCGCCGTAGCGACGCCCACAATGTTGCCCGTTCCCACCGTGGCCGCCATCGCGGTCATCAATGCTTGGAAATGCGAGATATCCCCGCTGCCCTCCTTCTCGCGGCGTACCAGCAATGCCAGATGCAAAGCCGGTCCAAGCTGACGGAACTGCAAGCCGCGCAACCGAATGGTCAGGAACAAACCGGTGGCTAACAGCAAGGGAATCAACAGCAGCGGGCCCCAGACGATGGTCGATGCCGTATCGACCCAAGCGGCCAGTCGATCTGCGATCTCGGTCAAATTCATCGTTCCCT
>SKVE01000234.1 GCA_007129635.1 Planctomycetaceae bacterium | reverse complement strand
CATCGATGGCTCGCTGGCGTCGGATCGGTGAAGGGTCACTGAGTCGTTCGACCAGGCTCTGGATCCGCTCAGGCTGATGAGCCAGCCGTCGAGCCGCCTGGGTGACCGTCGTGGCGAACTCAGCACCTTCGGGCGCCATGCGTCGATCTTGACGCAAGCGGTAAAACAGAGCCTCGCCATACTCGTTGAAAAACCGCTCCAGTTGTTGCTCGTCCGGTTGCGCTTCCATCAATTGGATCAAAAAGAATTTCGCCTCGTCCGTACGGCCGATGTCGAACAGCGCACGGACGGCAAACATCAGATCCTTGGGCTCGGTCGGGTTCATATCCCGGATGGCCAGCACCACCGGATCACGCTCGTCGGGACCGATCGGCACACCGCGGCCGCGTTCCGCCGTGTCCCCCGGATCGGTTCGATCTGCCGGTTTGGCTGCGGGCGGCTTAGGCTGGACGCCGAAGGGGTCGGCCACATCGGCCGCCCCGAATGGATCGGACACGTCGAATCCAGCCCCCGCCCCGGGGCCTGCAGGCGCAGCACCAAACGTGTCGGCATCCTGCGGGATTCCGAACGGATCGAAGGCATCTTGAGCGGTCGCTGCAGGCATCAGGCCCAGCAGCAGAGCCGCCAACAGGGGAAATCGCATGCGTGGTTGCTTTCGCATCATTTACAGGATACTCAAACTTAGCTTGTCTTTCCAACGCGCGATCTGCTTTTCCACCTCCTGCGGAGCCGAAGATCCATAACTGAGATAAGCGCGAACAGCGTTTTTGACTCCCAAAAATTCGTAAACGCCGCTGTCCAATGCCGGGCAGACTCGCTGAAAATCCTCCAGCGATAACTCTGCCAAGCGTAATTCGCGCTCGATCGCCAATCCCACCAACTGCCCGACGCAGTGATGAGCCGTCCTTTGGGGTACGCCATGACGGATCAAGTATTCCATCAACGACGTGGCATCCAGGTACCCACGTTCCAATCGTTCCGATATTGCCGATCGATTCAATCGCATGCCCTCGACCACCAGCGGAGCCAGTTGCAGGCAGGCCTCGACCGTGTCAAATGAATCGAACAGCGCCGGCTTGTCCTCCTGAAAGTCCCGATTGTAGGCCAGGGGCAGGGCCTTGATCAGGACCAGCAGTGTTTGCAGATTCCCGATAACCCGTGCCGTCTTGCCTCGCGTCAATTCCAGCATATCCGGATTGACCTTTTGAGGCATGATCGACGACCCCGTACAAAATTCCTGCGGTAATCGGATGAACCCAAACTCGACCGTCGACCACAAAATCCATTCGTCGGCCCATGTCGCCAGATGTTCGGCGATCATGGCCAGCACGAAAGCGGCTTCGAGCACAAAATCGCGGTCGCTCGATACGTCCATGCTGTTGTCAGCCACGGAATCGAAACTCAAACGCCGCGCCACATCCTGGCGGTCGATCGGTAGACTGGTGCCGGCCACGGCGGCCGCGCCCAGCGGACACTGATTCACCCGCTTTCGACAATCGGCTAAGCGGCCCCGGTCGCGTTCGAATTTCTCGCAATAGGCTAGCCAATAATGAGGTGCGAGGACCGGTTGCGCGCGTTGCAGGTGAGTATACGCCGGAAGGATGACGTCCGCGTCGCTGTCGCAACGTCCCACAAACGCGCGTTGCAACGCGACCAATTGACCGTCCATTCGATCGATGGCATCGCGAACCCAAAGCCGTAAATCGGTGGAAACCTGATCATTGCGGCTGCGCCCCGTGTGCAGTTTTCTGCCGATATCCCCCAAACGGTTGATCAGCGCTTGCTCGATGTGCATGTGGATGTCTTCCAATTCGACACTCCACGGAAACTTTTGCTGTTGGATGTCTCGCTGGATCTCTTGCAAGACGTCCTGAATCTGCTGACTCTCCTGATCGCTGATCAAGCCCACGGACTGGAGCATTTGGGCATGCGCGATCGACCCGTGGATATCCTGGGTATACAGACGCTGATCAAAACTGATGCTCTCCGCAAAATGTTCCATCCGCCGATCGGTGGATTGCTGGAAGACGCCGCTACGACTGGGGCTGGCCACACGCGCCTCGCGAAGGGGTAGTGATGAATGGGATGCGCTCACGACAAGTTCCTATGCTAAGCAGCCGGGGTTCGGCTGTCAACGAATACCGCAGGGCAATTGGACAGCGGCTTCCTCCGTTCCCAGCTTTACCTGAACAAGCTATTTCGGTTATGATACGGGGCAAAGGACAATATTCCTGCTAGTGGGTACAAGGCGGGGCGTGGTGCCAGCTTGGCACAGCGAGTGAATTATCAAAGGAGTTTTTGTTGTGAAGCGTTTTGCGATTCTCGGCTTGGTGTGTTTGCTGTGGTTCCAGTCGGATTGGTCTGCGGCGGTGCCACCGAGCGATACCCTTCTCCCGCCGACGACCAAGGGTTACCTGTCGATTCCAGATATCGACGCGTTTGAATCCAGCTTCCAGGACACGCAGTTGGCCAAATTGCTGGACGACCCGCTGATGCAACCATTTTTCGATGACCTGCGGGACCAGCTCGAGCAGCGGTTGGTGCGGAGCGAAAACCCGCTGAATATCCGTTTGGAGGACCTCCGGAAGATCTGTGGCGGCGAGGTCTGCGTGGCGATGATTCAGCCGGATGGCGACGAAAAGCAACACGCTTCGGTCGTGCTGGCCGACATCACCGACCGCGAAGACGAAGCCAACGAACTGCTCGACCGGCTGGCGTCCGAATTGAAAATACGCAAAGCGGTTCGGCGTGTGGAGAAGATCGGTGAGATCGAACTGGTCTCTTACACGCTGCCGTTGCAAGAAGGCGCGACGGACAGCCAGCAGGCATTTTACTTTGTCAAGGACCGGCTGCTGGTGGCTGCCGACCATGAAGCAACGATCAAGCTGATCCTGCAGAACACAACGCGAACGTTCGGCGATCGCCTGGCTGATTTGCAGCCGTATCAGGTCACCATGCAGCGATGCGCGGACGCCGCGAGCGATGTGCCACCGCACGTTCGCTGGTTTGTCGAGCCCTTCGGGTATGTGCAGGCCACACGCGCTGCGGCGGGCGGACGCAGGCGGCGAGGCACGGACATGATAACGGTCCTTGCGAACCAGGGTTTTTCGGCCGTTCAAGGGATCGGAGGCCATGTGAATTTCTCGGTCGATGGCCAAGACCTGCTTCACCGCACTTACGTTTACGCGCCACCGACCAGCCAGACCGAACAACGGTACGAGCTGGCCGCGCGGATGCTGGATTTTCCGAACCAGTCCGAGTTATCCCCCGAGCCTTGGATCCCGGGAGGGGTGGCCACCTATCTTTCGTTCCACTGGAACATGAAGGACGCATTCGAGTATTCGAAATCGCTGGTCGACGAAGTCGCCGGGGCACCGGTGTTCGAGGATATTTTGGAGAGTCTCGAAAGGGATCCGAACGGGCCGCAGATCAATGTACGGCAAGGGTTGGTCCAGCACCTGGGGGATCGGGTGGTCTTTTTCGCTGATTACCGGCTGCCGATCACAATCGACTCGGAACGCTGGGCGATCGCCTTCCAGGTGACGGGACCGGCGGTCGTGGCCAAGACCTTGGACCAGGCGATGGAAGCCGATCCGGACGCGACGTTGCGTTTGATCGATAAGCAGAGGGTCTGGGAGATCCAGCGGGAATTCGATGAAATGGAATTCGAAGAATTGGATATTGCCGGGGTCGGATTCGGAGGCTTCGACGAAGAAGACGAAGAAGAACCAGCGCCGCTGTTAGAGAACGCCGCGATGACCGTGGTGCATGGTTACCTGCTGGTCGCTTCGCACCTGGATTTCATGGAAGAGATCCTTCAGACGCAGAACGAAGCGGCTCATTTAGCCGAAACCGAGGACTTCCAGCGAGTTCAGCGGCGATTGGCTGCGTTGGATGCCGGCATCGGCAGCGGACGGTTCTTCTCGCGGACCGATCGAGCCTATCACACCACCTACGAATTGATACGGGAAGGCCAGATGCCCGAATCGAAGACCATGCTGGGCGTGGTGCTCAATCGCATGCTGGGACCGGAAGAACGAGGCGTGGTGCGGGATCAACGGATTCCCGGCCAGCGGTTGCCCGAGTTCGACGAAATCCGTCATTACTTCGGACCGGCCGGCATCTATGTCGCTTCGGAAGATCACGGGTGGTACATCTGCGGCTGCATCTTGCCTCCCCAAACCGACGATGCCGACGATGCTGACGTCATCAGCCAGCAGGACGCGGCGGACGAGGAACAGGACGGTGCTGAAGACCCGGACGATGGTCAAGATGGGGACGAGGACCAGGACGAGGCCCAGGACCAGGACCAGGACGAGGACACAGAGACCGTGAATCACGACGGCTAAGCTCTGTCAGAAAATAGTGATGGGTTCGGGCGAAGCGTATTCATTTTGTACCGTTTTCGCCCAGTTTCGTACTCCTGGAACGTAACGACTTTTGTTTCCCACCGGCCGGCCCGCTTTTTTTGGAGTGCGGTGGCTTGACGCCGCTTTGGCTGGCCTTTTCTTTCTCTCGGCTTCTCCAACAGTCACCGTGCGAAATGCAAGCTACCAGCGGACGGACCAGCCCAACGGCACCTGATGTCCCAATTT
>SKVE01000299.1 GCA_007129635.1 Planctomycetaceae bacterium | reverse complement strand
GACCAGCCCCGGGCGTCGCGGCGCAAGCGTCAGCGACTTTGCGGAACTGACCCCCGGTGCCCAGCCCGAGAAATCCCTGCTTCGTCCGCTGAAGAAGACCGGCGGTCGTAACAATCAGGGCAAGATCACGGTGCGTCATCGAGGTGGGGGGCACAAGCGTCAGTACCGGATCATCGACTTCCGACGCAACAAGGACGGGGTGGTGGCTCGAGTGCATTCCATCCAATACGATCCCAATCGCAGCGCCAGGATCGCCCTGTTGTACTACGTGGACGGCGAGAAACGTTATATCCTGGCTCCGGATGGATTGAAGGAAGGCGATCGGATCGAAAATGGTCCCGACGCGCCGCCTTCGCTAGGCAACTGCCTGCCGTTGAAGAGGGTTCCGCTGGGTGCGGACATCCACAATATCGAACTGCTGCCCGGCCAGGGTGGCGCGCTGTGTCGCAGTGCCGGAACCAGCGCGACGCTGGTGGCTCGAGAAGCGACGTGGGCGCAGATCACGTTGCCCAGCGGCGAGATCCGGCGAGTTCCTTCCAACTGTCGAGCGACGATTGGCAAGGTCGGCAATGCGGACCACATGAATATCGATTTGGGGAAAGCAGGGCGCAAGCGCTGGTTGGGTCGGCGACCGCATGTTCGCGGCACGGCCATGAACCCCATCGACCATCCGCACGGTGGCGGTGAAGGTCGCACCAAGGGCGGTCGACATCCGGTCAGCCCGACCGGCAAGCCCGCCAAAGGCGGGGCGACACGTAAGAAACGTAAACCGTCCAATGCCGCGATCGTGCGGCGGCGGCGATCCAGACGTTACGGCCAGTTGAAGATCAAACGCTAACCGGAGTTATCGTTAGGCATGAGCAGGTCACTGAAGAAAGGCCCCTTCGTCAACTTCAAGCTGTTCCACAAGGTTCAGTTGCAGGACGAGGCGGGAACCAAGGAACCGATCAAGACGTGGGCTCGAGCCTGCACGATTGTGCCGGAGTTTGTCGGGCATACGTTTCTGGTGCACAATGGGAAGATCCATGTCAAGGTTTTTGTGACCGAGGACATGGTGGGTCATAAACTAGGTGAATTCGCCCCGACGCGTATCTTTCGTGGTCACGGTGGCAAAGGGAAGCGTTAACAGGAAAGTACGGGACGATGTTTCAAGCAACTCATCGATTCGCACGCATCAGTGCGCGGAAAGTCCGGCCACTGGCGGATATGATCCGCGGCAAGTATGCCGACGAAGCAATGGATCTGCTGAGGTACCAGCCGCAGCGCGGAGCCCGGCTCCTGGAAAAGGTTATCCGCAGCGCACTGGGAAATGCTCAGGATTCGGACCAGACTCGGGATCGAACCGTGGATGTCGAAGGGCTGTTGATCGCCGAGGCGCGGATCGATGGTGGTCCGATGTTCAAGCGTGTCCGGCCACGAGCTCGCGGGATGGCATTTATGATCAAGCGGCGGATGGCGCACATTCACATCAAACTGGCAACAATCGACGAGATCTGAGTTATGGGTCAGAAAGTCAATCCGGTGGGATTTCGTACGGGCGTCATGACGGGCTGGAAGAGCCGTTGGTACGCTTCGAAGCAGGACTTCGCGGAACTGTTGGTCGAGGACCAGAAGATCCGACGTTACATTAAACACCACCCACAGAAATCGCAGTATCGCAACGCTGGCATCGATCGGATCGACATCGAGCGGACGCGAGACGAAGTGAAGGTCATCCTGCAGGTTGCCCGGCCAGGATTGATCATCGGAAAGAAGGGGCAAGAGGTCGAGTTGCTGCAGGAGGACCTGCAAAACCTGATCGGCCGTCGCGTCAACTTGAAGATCGATGAGATCCATCGGCCCGAGATCCGGGCTCAGTTGGTGGCGGAAGATATCGCGCAGCAATTGGGACGGCGAGCCAGTTTTCGCCGGACCATGAAGCGATCGATGGAACTGACGATGGACGCCGGTGCCAAGGGGATCAAGATCCAGTTGGCAGGCCGGTTGGGCGGTGCCGAAATGGCGCGGCGAGAAAAACAGATTATGGGCTCGATTCCTCTGAGCACGTTGCGGGCGAAGATCGACTACGGTTTCGCCGAAGCCAAGACGGCTCAGGGGCATATCGGAGTCCAGGTGTGGATCAACCAAGGTATGTACGAAGGAGACAGTTTCGATGGCCCTGATGCCGAAGCGAGTCAAACATCGAAAAAGCCAAAGAGGACGTATAAAAGGTAACGCGACCCGCGGCAACAAGGTTGTCTTCGGCGATTTTGGCCTCCAGGCGCTCCAGGGCGGATGGATCAAAGCGCAGACAATCGAAGCGGGGCGTATCGCCGCACAGCAGTATGTGCGCGGCGAGGGCCGATTGTACATCCGCATATTTCCTCATAAATCCGTCACGTCGACGCCCTTGGAGACCCGGATGGGTAAGGGCAAAGGCGAACCTGAGTTCTGGGCGGCAGTAGTCAAGCCCGGCACGGTGCTGTACGAGTTGGGTGGGGTCACCGAGCAGCAGGCCAAGGTCTGTTTTGCCCGACTGGCCCACAAGATGCCCATCCCCGTACGGTTCGTGAGACGGCGACCCGCCTGAGCGAAAGGAAGGATGCCGAAATGAAAGTTTCCGAATTGCATGAAATGAGCGACGAACAGTTGCAGTTGCAGCTTCGTGATGCCTGCGAAAACCTGTTTCGGTTGCGCATACAGTCGCAAACCGAGCGACTCGACGCGCCCAGCGAATTGCGAAGGCACCGCCGCATGGTCGCCCAGATCAAGACCATTCAACGACAACGCGAGATGAGCGTACAGGGGAATTGAGCAGCCATGCCAAAACGAGTTGCTGTCGGTATCGTCACCAGTGACAAGATGGAAAAGACACGAGTCGTCGAGATTCCGCGACTGGTGAAACATGCCATCTATGGGAAGTTCATACGGGAACGGACCGTCTGCCATGTGCACGACGAGACGCAGGAGTCTGCTGTGGGAGATCGGGTGGAGATCATCGAATCCCGCCCCCGTTCCAAATCGAAACGCTGGGAATTGGTGCGGGTGGTAGAGAAATCGACAGCCGTCGACCTGGCCGCCTTGCGGGCTGCGGCGCAGCAGGGCGGGCAAGAGAACGATAGACAAGAGGGATAACCGGCTATGATTCAGCAAGAGACACGCCTGCAGGTGGCTGATAACACCGGGGCGAAAGAAGTGCAGTGCATCAAGGTGCTGGGAGGGTCCCGGCGCCGCGTTGCCGGCCTCGGGGATATCATCGTCTGCAGTGTCAAGAGCGTCATCCCCGGCAGCGACATCAAAAAGAAGTCGGTGGTCCGTGCTGTGATTGTACGCTGCAAACAACCGACTCGGCGACCCGATGGCAGCTACATTCGGTTCGACAGTAACGCGGTCGTCATTATCGACAACGAAAAAAATCCCCGCGGAACGCGCATCTTCGGTGCGGTGGCCCGCGAACTGCGCGAACGCAACTTTATGAAGATCGTCAGCTTGGCGAGTGAGGTGCTGTGATGCGTATCAAAGTCGACGATATTGTGATGGTCGTGTGCGGTGATGATGCCGGTCAGCGAGGCAAAGTGCTGGCGGTGGATGCCAGGGCGAACAAGGTGGTCGTCGAAGGTGTCAATCGAGTCTACAAGCATGTGCGGCGGAGTCAAAAGAATCCTCAAGGTGGGCGTCTGAGTAAAGAGATGCCTGTCCCCGCATCGAACGTGATGGTGATCTGCCCGAAGACCAGTCAACCCACGCGGATCGGCTATCGGTACCTGGCAGACGGTTCCAAGGAACGTTTCGCCAAACGTAGCGGTGCCTCGCTGGGAATCATCAGTCCGCCGCGTCCTAGCTACGCCAAGGAGACGTAAACAACATGGCCCCGCGTCTGAAAGAAAAATACGAGACTGAAATACTGTCGGCCCTGAAAGAAAGTTTGGGTCGGTCGAACCGGTTATCGCTGCCGCGTTTGGAAAAGATCGTGATCAACATGGGGGTTGGCTCGGCGATCCAGGAGAAGAAACACCTGGAGATGGCCGTCGATGCGATGACCCAAATCACCGGCCAGAAGCCGATCATCACCCATGCACGAAAGAGCGTGGCGGGGTTCCGCTTACGCGAGGGCATGCCCATCGGATGCAAAGTCAGTTTGCGGCGAGCACGCATGTGGGAGTTCCTGGACCGCTTGGTTTCGGTGGCGCTGCCGCGAGTGCGTGACTTTCGTGGGATCAGCCGGACCGCCTTCGATGGTAGTGGCAACTATAGTCTCGGGCTGTCCGAACAATTGGTCTTCCCCGAATTGAATCCTGACAAATTTTTGCGGGTCCAGGGCATGAATATCACCATCGTTACCGCCTGTGCCAGCGACCAGGAAGCGCTGGAACTGCTGACGCGATTGGGGCTGCCCTTTCAACGTGAGGAATCGGCTGCCGCTTGATGCCCGCTTCGGCGGTTCCGACCAGGAGAATGTGTAATGTACCTTAGATTCGATCCATCCTATCCCAAACAGGTAACAGTCTGTGGCTAGCAAATCGAAGATTGCCAAAGCTCGGCGCGAGCCCAAGTTTTCTACCCGTCTAGTGCGGCGTTGCAAACTTTGCGGCAGGCCCCGGGCGGTCTATCGAAAGTTC
>SKVE01000090.1 GCA_007129635.1 Planctomycetaceae bacterium | reverse complement strand
TGGATTCCATTTCGGTAGGCTGATGACCGTTTGGTGTTGCATCCTCGTTCGACCCAGCATCTTCTGGCGATGTTGAGGAATCCGAATCATTCCTCCCTGACGGAGTGTCTGTTAGGTCCGTCGTATCCCCCGACCTCCCGTTTTGCGATCGCGATTCGGGAGTAGTGCTCGCGAATTCGCTGCGTGAAGGCGTCGGGCTCATAAGTCTCCATGCCAACGGGATGATTGCGAAACCTATTGTTACACAACTGGATATGGCGATAAAGACCTTCGTTAATGAACGTTTTCCACGCTGTACGCGCGGCGGCGGAGCCGGACTCGCTGGAGCGATGGGTGGACCTGCGGATGTGCGCTGTCGCGGTCGCGCCGGAGGCGGTGGTGCATTTGGGAGATCACCAACGCCAGGGGCGGTAGTGCTCGCTAACCCGACGGTTTCCGGCGGTTCAGCGGACGTCGGGGAGACCTCCGTCACTGCCGATCCGGTGTCCGAAATATTTGCCAGCTTCGGTGCCGGGGGCAACGTTGCGGAAAGATCGATCACTCCCGGCTGTTTGGCCACGATTCGAGCCTCCTCCGTGCCGGCGAGGACGCATCGCAGCCGACAATCGATCTCTGGGGGAAGGCTGGTAAAATACGTGCTGAACGTTGCTGCCCATCGTTGAGAAGGGGGTAATAACGAAATGGACTCGTTGATCAGTTTCAGCAGCATTTCCTGGTGCCCACTCGTATAGATGAGCCACAGTGGCTTTGCCGCCGGATCTGCGAATGCCTTTGTAACGACTTTTCCCCAGCCGGCATCGCCGGTGACGGAGCGCCATGTCTCGCAGCTCGGCGCGTCCTGGTCGCCCATGGGCACGCTTGGTCCCTGAGGCGGCGTGTCGATTCGTCCGTCCCAGCCGGTTCGCATCACTCCCGGACGCATAAGCAGCCAGGCCGGTCCGGCCGGCGGCTGTTCGCCGGGATTCAGCACCAGGTGATGTGCCAGCTTGTTGGTTCGGCCGCTGTAGTCGACACCGTGGGCCGCGATCCGCGACAAGAGATCGACCGGCCGACCGCTGGCGGCGAAACGAACGTGTGACCAGCAAACGGGGTTGTGGTCGGCTAATTCGTGCGATGGGGGGTATACGTGGCGATAACCGGAAAGGCCTTCCAGACGAGCGACCAAACTGGCCGGCATTCCGTGCGTGTGGAGTACCGTGCAGAAGCCGCGGCTGCCGGTACGCAAGCCGGAGGGGGCGGACGTGTATAGCAGTTCCAAGCTCATGGGTCACCGTTCGCGTTTGCTCGGCCGTCGGCGATCGTCGTCTTCTTTTCGTGCTTGTGGTGACGGATTTCGCCGGGTTGTCGATTTGCAGATTTTCGATATTGGGCCCCGACCAATCCCCGCGCACTCAGTGTTAAAGCGTATAGCATCGGCACCTCAACCCAAAAGGGCCGCATGTCGCGCGGGCGGATCCCCAAAGATCCGGTGCGAGGATCCAGCTCGGGACTCACGCCGGTGGCACTCACCGGGATAAATGTTAAATCACTGGCAAAGCCCTGAGCCGCGGCGACGACTTCGGGACAAAGCGAATGAAGCAGTTCCTCGACCTTGGCGGATGTCTCGCGAATCCGATCCAAGTCCAGCGTTCGAGACGGTTGATGTTTCAGGTCGAAATAGGGATCCGTTTGGGCGACGTCTGGCAAAAGGTTTCTCCAACTGTCCCACTTGGTTACAACGATGATCATCGGTCGCTGGTGGGGTTGATCCTCTCGTAGCCCGGCGTGCCTCCGTACCCGCTGAATCGCCTCTAAAAGAATCGTATCTTGTCGTATGCTAGCCTCCCGATCGAGTCGATTGGCACGGTTTTTCATTTGCGGATCATCGCTCTTGCCCTGGCAAGCACGCCGAAATCTGGGGTCTTGGGTCGGGTCAAAGCAGAAGAATAGGCATTCGGAGAGGGCCAAGTGTCGGGTTACGGGGCTCGATACCGAATCGGCTCCGGGTAGAAAGCTCTCGCCAGCATTGTCGTACAGACAAATGACACGGGAGATGGCTTTGGAAAGGTGATGGTTGGGGTGTCGTTCGGTCGGCTGGACGGTAAACATGAAAGGTCGAGGTAGTGTGATGGAATGATCGCCCATGCGAACTTGGTCATAGAGATCACCCTGGGTCTCCGTTTTCGCGATTGCAACCAATTGGTCGGGGTCGGAGTTGAGGAACTGCTGTTCCTCGTATTCGTGCAGGCGGGCATTGACGCTCGCGTCCGCATCGTTGAGTGCCAGGCTAAAACGGCTCGGTAACATTTGTCGCAACTGCCATGTCATCGACGCGAGAAAGTAGCTCTTGCCACATGCGGGGGCCCCAAGGATGGAATAAAAAAGTGCCGGAATCTGAAACAGAGGGCGAGGGACTTCCAAGTGACAGTTGGGGCAGGCCAGCCGCGTCGTGCGGTAACCCTCACTGTCGATCGCGTCCCCCTCAGGCGAAAACCGTGAGGGTAGAAACCTTCTGGCCTGCATGTCCCCCAGTTTGGGGTCGCCCATCAGGTCGGGGTGTTCGGAGATCCAGAGCGAATCTTCGGGCGCGAACCGGTGCCAACAGTGGGGGCAGGTCGACTCCGTCAGGATGGTCAGGCGATCTGGCGGTGGCGTGAGAGGCATCAGCGAAAGGATTGCGTGAAATCGGACATGGAGAGCGAAAGTCGGGTCAGTCTCGCGACCCTCCGCCAGGACGCGACGGAGACCTTGGGGTATCCGGTCTTTGCCGGTATGGTTGCTGAAATTCGGCAAGACGCTGACGGTATCGAACTTTGAATTCGCGATACTCCTGCAGGTTTTGGCCTGGCAAAACGCGGGCTTTCTCGACGTACAGTGTGAACACGTAATGGCGACCCAGTAGGGTAGGATCTGGTTTTGTTTGTAGAACGTCTTGATCTTCGCCAGCCAGTGGACTCTGACCGGCAAAACGGACGAAGTCTAAGTGATCGAATGTCCGTCGCGTTTTTTCTCCGAGTTGTCCGTCAAGGCGCACCGTCGAGCCAATTTCCAATCGACGTGCCTCCGACGGTGAAATTGCGACCGAAAGTTCTTCGTCGTAGCGATGCGACGGGAAGTCTGGGTTACGAAGTTTTAAGATGAACCACTGTTTCCGCGGATTGATCACTTTCCCCGGAAGAATGTCAGAAAGTTCCATGTGCAGGGTAATCTTTCGGGATCCGATCGTGTCGTAATAATTCGCCAGGATTCGCTGACGCTGATCGCGTGCAAGGAGAGGGTTGGATGATTCCAGTTGATTGGCTGCCAGTAATGATTCTTCCGCAGACGAAATCGCACTGTCGATACTGTCGATCGCCTCGAAAAAAAGACGTTCCCAGGCCGGTACGTCGGGGTGGGATGCGACATCACGTGATTCATCATGCCGCTTTTCCACGGTGACTTCGGGTTCGCTCACTTGTGTCGTCTCTGCGGATGTCGCAGAATGTTTGCTCCTTAAAAACTGAGCATTACACGGCGCGGACGTCGCAATGATGAGAGCCCCTCCGATGGCGAAGGAAAATGCCAAGAGGAAAAGCGAATGGATGATCGATGACGGCCGTGTCGCCCTGTTAACACTCATCATGACACCGGGATCACACATGTGCACTTAAAGCAGGCGGTACCGAAAATGGGGGCGTGATTGCGCGGCCAAGCAGGGATTCGTCGCTGCCGGTTGGCTCGACCGGGCCGACTTCTCGTGTGGACCCGAGGAAACCGAGTTCCGCGTTGCGGCGACGCCGATCGCATTTCGGAGTGCGTCGTCACCCATGCCACCCCAGCGACCGCTTCACCGGTATCCCTGGACAGGCCCACGGCTCGTGCCTCCGTCCCCCCACTGGCCACGCGACCACTCCCCTCTCAGGTGCTCATTCTACACTCCCCCGGCTTGCCTTTCAGGACGGCGTCGGAATTTCCCCGACGGAGGTATTGGCCAGGCCTCGCGGAGTGGGGTTTCATCGGTTAGATGTCGCCAGCCCCACAGATTTCGCTGTTTCGCGGCAGATACGGTTGGAAGAGACCACCGTAGGAGGTCGGCGTAATGGTTCAACCGCATCGGCAGATAGCCCAGTGGTCGCTCTGGCTAACTCCGCGACCGCCAACCAGCTGGAGGTGTCGACCCGCTCCCCGTCGAACGTTCGCGGACGCTGGCCGATGGTGACCTGCTGGTGGCCTTCCGGGCTGTCCGCCCAGTCGGCCCGAATCGGATTCAAGTCGACATCGGCCATGCAGGCCAGGATGGCGGCCCCATCCACGAGCCGTTTCATGCCGAACCGAGACTCTCTCGTACGTAACACCCCATCGTGCGGGGCCAGCGTCTTCAGCCGGTCTCGCCGGCGGGGATCGTTGGTGTTAGCGCGGGCGAGGTCAACCCTCCGCGTGTTCTCGCTGACGCATTTCGTCCAGCTGAATCGGGATGATCCGGTGGCTCGATCTGGCCGAGCGGCGACGCTACTTGCCGGAAGCGAGCGTTATCGACCACGACGACTGGTATCGGGAAACGCGAGTCGAAAGTGCGATGGGCTCGCCCCCAGCGGCCCCGCCGATTCGGCTCTACCTGGCGAGGGTGGGTCCGGCCCCCGACTT
>SKVE01000273.1 GCA_007129635.1 Planctomycetaceae bacterium | reverse complement strand
CGCAGTTGCTGGACGTTCGCGATGCGGTCGATTTCGAAGGAGCCCATGTGGCAGGGTCGATCAACATTGGACTCAGCGGCAAATACGCGACCTGGTGCGGAACGGTGCTGAACCACGAACAGCCGATCGTGGTGATCGCCGAACCGGGCAGTGAAGAGGAAGCGGTGATGCGATTGGGCCGGATCGGGTTCGACAACGTCGTGGGTTATCTGGACGGCGGGCTGCGGGCGTTGGAGTCGCATCCGGAACACCTGCGATCGATCCAGCGGATCACCGCCGTCGCCCTGGCAGATCAACTGGATGCTGCTCAGCCGCCGCTGGTGCTGGATGTGCGTGCCGAACAGGAACGGCGATCGGGTTACGTCGAAAACAGCAAGAACATCCCCTTGCCGCAATTGATGGATCGGCTGAGCGAACTGCCGGAGGATCGCACGATCGCGGTCCAGTGCCAGGGCGGGTACCGATCGGCCATCGCGTGCAGCCTGCTGGCGCGTGCTGGGCGAGATAACCTGCTGGACGTCGTTGGGGGCTTCAAGGCGTGGACCGCGTCCAAGTTGCCGACGCAAGGCGAAGCCCCGGCCTGCCAGTCCGAAACGACCTGTGGGACTCAGGGATGATTATCTTACTGAGCCTGATCTTCGGCTTGGTGGTGGGACTGTCGCTGGGCCTGACCGGTGGCGGGGGGGCGATTTTTGCCGTCCCGCTGCTGGTCTACGGGCTGGGCGTTCCGGCTCGCGAAGCCATCGGGATCTCGTTGGCCGCCGTGGGGGCGACCAGCCTGGTCGGATTCCTGCAGCGTTGGCGCATCGGACAGGTCGAGATCGGTACGGGGTTGCTGTTCGCCGTCGCGGGGATGGTTGGCGCACCGCTGGGGGCCTGGATCGCCGGGCGATTGCCGGAGACGATGCTGTTGATGCTGTTCGCCGGGCTGATGGTGATCGTCGCGATCCGCATGTGGCAAAGCTCGCCAGCCGCCGCCTCGGCCGAGGCGATACTCGCTCAAGACGGCTCGGCTGAGGGACCTACCTGCCGCCGCGACGCCACAGGAACGTTGATCCTGACATCCCCATGTGCGATGCTGCTGTTGACTCTGGGGCTTTTGACCGGACTGCTGGCCGGATTGTTCGGCGTGGGCGGCGGTTTTGTGATCGTACCGGCGCTGATCCTCTTCAGCAGCATGTCCATCCACCGCGCGGTCGGCACCTCGTTGATGGTGATCGCGTTGGTCAGCGTTTCTGGAGTGATCGCTCACCTGGCAGCCGGTCGCGATATCCCGCTGGATATCACCGGCCTGTTTCTGGTGGGCGGACTGGCTGGCCTGTTCGCTGGCCAGACGATCTCCAAACGGTTATCCGGCACGGTACTGCAGCGAATCTTCGTGGTGGCGATCCTCGCCGTAGCCGGATACGTCGTGGTGCAGAATCTATTGTTTTGAGCAAAGGTGCGTTCCCATGTTCGTCATGCTTCGTTCAACCCTGGTTGTGCTGTTCGCGATTTTTGGGCCCGCGTCGTTGCAGGCTGAAAAATCCACCCTGATTTATCCGATCATCACGGACCACGGTGGCGTCGTGGCGCGTCCCTCGGCCGTCCAGCAACCGCGAAAGGGCGCTCGAGTCGTGTTCGACGTTACTGCCCGAGCGGCGGCTGGCGATGTCAATCGAGGACTCGATCGCGCCGCTCGACTGCTGAATCTGTACGGTGCCGCTGGTCTGGCGAGTTCCGATATCCGGATGGTGATCGTGCTGCACGGTGAAGCGACCACGTGCGTGCTGAACGACGCAGCCTATCAACGCCGTTTCGAGCAGAAGAACCCGAATCTGCCGCTGATCCGCCAATTGCAACGACATGGCATCGAAGTGCTGGTTTGTGGGCAAGCCTTAAACTACAAAGACATCGCCGACGACGAGTTGGCCGAGGCCATCCCTATCGCCGCAGCCGCCATGACCACCCTGATCAACAAACAGCAGGACGGCTACGCCTGGCTGCTTTTTCCCTGATCCTTTATCCACGCTTGCTCCACCATCCCCTCGTCTTTGCCACGGCACGGCGGAGAAACGAGAGGCCTGGTGACTGATCGGAGCTGCGCGGATGTGTCCACTTGGCCGCGATTGGATGAAGCCATCAGTGCGGAACAGCCGGCACCTGTCGCCGCATGCTTGTGGCGGCGGGCTCCCTGGGGAATTCGCTGATGCCCAGCGTCTTGAGATCGTGCATCGTCGTGGGCAGGAAACAGGTGCCCTGCGTGAAGCTCTTGCCAAATCCGCTCACACCTGCTCGGTTGAAGTACAGATCCGCCGCATATTCCAGGGATTCTCTGTGCCGCTGATCTGGGTCGATCAGCACGGAGTAGGCAAGGCCCGGGCCGATGAGGCTCAGGCGGCTGGCGCTGCCCGTCTGCGAGTACCGAGGATGGCGGCAGCTTGAATAGACGAAGCCGGGCCGCTCCTGCTGGTGCGCGAACATTTCTCTGAAGAGATAGGTCACATTGTCCTGCAGAGTCTGCCGCGTATCCTCGCGGGGTTCCACCCGATCGTACATCTTCAGCCCGCGTAGCAGCACGCCGGTCATGAAGGGTTTCGACCCCCAGCAGCGAGGCGCATGGTCGCATTCGTTGCCGTCGATCCAGTGTCCCCAAAGACCTCGCTCGGGGTGCTGAGTCCAGATGACGATGTCGGCCATCAGCTTCGCCGCGTTCAGATAGTACGGATTGGCATCAAAGTCATGGCCTGCCATCACCGCGACCATCGGCCAACCCACGGTTCGTTCGGCTCCATAACGGAAATCGGTGGTGTGATGGGCCAGCATGTCATTGATCTTGCGGCCCGTCTCCAGCAATCGCTCCTCGCCCGTCAAGGCATAGACGGCAAACAGGCCTTGTGACCAGATATGGCCGCCGCGGCCGCCCGAGTGTGTGTTGAAGCCGCCCATGCCTTTCCAGTCGCGCGGGAAGTACATGGCGGTGTGCCCGATGCAGTGCGTGTACTGGTACCCCACGCGGTCAGCGGCGGCGTGATGGTGGATGGTATCGACATCGGCGCTGTGTGCGGCGGAGATGATCGCCTGGTCCAGCATGTCACGGTTCCCGGTCCGCAGGAAGTTGACCGCCAACGCCCACGAGGTGTCATACTCGTTGTTGCCCCAGTTCCAGGTGCGTTCGCCGAACCAGTCTCCGTAGTTGATAAACCCGTACTCGCGCTGCCGCTCACGCCGCGCCACGAAATCCTCGAAGGCGTTGTCCAGGCTCTGCTCATAGCGTTGAAAGCGGTCGGGATGGCGAGGCAGGATCGTGTCCAGCACACCGACGTCGCAGTAATGCTGTGGCGTGCAAGCTGCGAACAGCGGCGTGTTCCACCAGTCGGCGGCCAGGTAGCGAGCCGGATCGTCGTCGCTGGTCCGTGGCGCAAAATCGACGGCGAAATCGGTGGTCAAACGCACGCCCGTCCGGAGCTTGTAGCGTCCCTTGTCCGCCCAAAAATACCATTGGGTCAACGCGTCCTCGTCCGCATCCGCGTAGATCTCCGGGGGTAATGTCGGCATCAGTTCCAGCGTTACACCGCCGTTGGCGGCGTGGAAGCCCTTGGGGTAGGTCTGCCAGAAGTCGCGTACGGCGATCGCCAGCGAGTGGTCCGAGCCCACCGCCAGCACCCAGCCATCGGCGCGATGGCCTTGGTGATCGCCCAACGTCACGCGAAAGTCTTCGACTTTCACCAGTCTGCCGTCCGAGGCCATCGCCAGCGACTTGCCGTCGACACCTACGCTCAATTGGGACTGCGCCATCCGGGCCGGCACGGTCATTCGCAAGCTTTCGATCAAATTCATTTCCGGTTGAAGCACGTCGTTTTCCAGGGTAAAGACGGTGCGAACGGCAGGGCTGCCCGCAAAAAAGTGCAGGCGGCACAAGTAACGCATCATGGCGTTGCCCTGGGCATCGACCAGCCGTCCGCTGACACGTAGCGTTGCTCGTTGCGGACCGCTCTGCTCGACGACGATCTGCTCGGGGGCTTCGAGTGCCGAGCTGAAGACAACACCCTGCGCGTCGGTCAACTCGAAACCACTCGATCCGTCAGCGATGCGCGGGGCCTGCGCACCGTGGATGGTCACATCACCGAAAGGCACAAAGCCGCCCTCGCCCAGACGCCACTTGAGCGGTCCGGTATCGACCTCGATCGGCGCGGTGGCATAGCCCAACGGATGCGGACCATCGCCCGCAGGTGTGCCCGCCCGGACGGTGACCGGCGAGTCGATCACGGACGTGGGCCGAGCGTTGATCTCCAAGGTATACTGCGTCGGACCTGCTATCGTTGTGCTGGCTGCAAAGTCCAGCAACAACCAGCGTATCGAAAGCCCGTCCGGCCACCAGGAGGTCGCCTGAGTTTGCACGGGCAGCTCTCGGCCTGCGGCATCCAGCAGACGCACCGCTTCCGGATCGCCCAAGACTCCCTCGGGCAACGCAACGCCGGAGCGTACCGGCCAGTCGGCTCGAGGGACACCGCTCGGTTCGACGACGCTCAAGTCGATACGAACCGTCTGGCCACTCACGCTGGCGGGCAATGATTGTGCGGTCCGATGCTCAGCTCGATCGCGGTAAACCGTTGTGCGCACGCTT
>SKVE01000545.1 GCA_007129635.1 Planctomycetaceae bacterium | reverse complement strand
GAACTTGCTCTAAACCGATTTGGCAGTCTGCTTCCAAGCATCCATCGGCGGCAACAAGCCACACGGCGCCGGCGGGTGCCGACAGAGTTCGTACGATCCGGTCGAGCAGTTGTCGATGAAAGTCGCGTACCGGCAGATCGGACTTCGCCAATCGCGAAATCTGGTCCAGCTCGTCTTCAATCTGCTGCCAGGCGCGGTCGGTCGGTGATAGCGCATCGGCAGCGGGTACATCGATACTCATGTCCCCCATAATACCGCGTTTTTCGGAAGGCGGATAGTGCATCGTGGCGATGGGAAGCATACCAACGGTCAAGCCGGTTCGAACAATCGATCTTTTTTTTCGGGATTTGGCGATTTTTCGGACAATTCGCAACCGATGACCTTAGTGAGGCTCACCTGACTTAGAACGCACTCGATGTCATCCTGCCCCCACCTTACGCTATGCCTACCGTCTTCACCCGGCTTCTGATCCTTTCCATCCTGCTGGCCGTTGCCGGATGCATGTTCCAAGATCGCTCGATGCAATTCGACTCGGACCTGGTGCATTACCGAGCCTTAGCCAGAGAAATGCCGCAGCCCGAGCTGAACCCCATCGCCACGGGTGCCGCATCGAGCGTGACTCCGCCACGGACCGTGCGGGACAGTAGCGTGCCCGATCAATGGTGGGATCTGCCTTGGGATGAAGCCGTCCAACTGGCACTCACCCACTCACCGGTGATTCGCGATCTGGGGGGCGCCCTGATCCGCTCGCCCGCCATGGTGCGTACCAATCTGGGGCCGGCGATCGAAGCCAGCGATCCGCGGGAGGGAATGGAAGCGGCTCTGGCTGCGTTCGACGCAGAGTTACGCACCGGGCTGTTTTACGAATACAACCATCGCATGCTCAATAATTTCTTCACCATGGGCGGAACCAGAATTCTGCAGCAAGATCTGGTGCTGCAACAGACGGAGCTGAGCAAACGAGCAGCCACAGGAACGCAGATGTTCCTGCGAGGCAACCTCATCTACGATGCGAACAATGCCATCGCGAACCGCTTCCCGTTTACCTACGATACGATCCTGGAGACCGAGCTTCGGCATCCCCTGCTGCAGGGTAGCGGTACGGACTTCAACCGGATCGCTGGGCCCCGCGGAACCCCGGGCAATTTCAACGGCGTGATGATCGCTCGGTTGAATACGGATGTCAGCCTGATCGACTTTCGCTTGGCGGTGCGTGACCTTCTGAGCAACGTGACCAACGCTTACTGGGATCTGTACTTTGCCTACCGCGATTTGCATGCCAAGATCGAGGCCCGCAACCGCAGCCTGGAGACGTGGCGAGCTGTCTATGGTATGATGGAATCCGGTCAACCCGGGGGCGAAGCGGAACGGGAAGCTCAGTTCCGCGAACAATTCTATCGCTTCGACGAGGAAGTCAAAAACGCGTTGACCGGACGTTTGGTGGATCGTACCAGCGTTTTCAACGGCAGCAGCGGCGGCACCTTCCGAGGCGAAGGCGGCGTCCACGTGGCCGAGCGCCGGCTGCGAATGATCTTGGGCCTGGAAATCAACGATGGACGACTGATCCGACCGTCTTCGGAACCCAGTTTGGCGCCGATCAGCTACGAGTGGTCGTCATTGATCGCGACCAGCATCGCTGCCCGTGAAGAGCTGAAGCGACAGCGAATCCAGGTCCGACGCCGGGAACTGGAACTGGTCGCCAGCCGCAATTTCCTGCTGCCGCGGTTCGACGTGGTCGGCCGTTTCCGAACTCGGGGACTGGGCCAATACTGGGCCGCCAGTTCCGAGCCGGATCCCAACGACCCGGCGGACCAGGTCTTTGGCAACAGTTCATTGGATAACTTGTTCGGCGGTGGGTTCCACGAATACATGGTCGGCGGCGAGCTTTCCATGCCGGTAGGGTTTCGCCAAGCACATGCCGCCGTGCGCAATGCCCAACTGCTGCTGGCCCGCGAACGGGCGGTCCTGGACGAACAGCAACGGCAGATCCAACACGACCTGAGCAATGCCGTCGCCGATGTTTATCGAGCCTACGAAATCCTGCAGATCACCTTCAACAGCCGCTTGGCAGCCAAAACCCAAGTCGAGATTTTGCGAGACAAGCTCCAGCAGCGACTGCCTGTGAATCTGGACCAACTGATCGACGCCGAGCGGCGTTACTGTGATGCGGATGCTCGCTACCATCGTGCGTTGGTCGAATACGCGATCGCACAAAAGAACGTCGAATTCGAAAAGGGAACGTTGTTGGAATACAGCCATGTCGTCCTGGCAGAACACCAGGACGCATGCGGCGCGTCCCTCGCGGCCTTCAGCACGACGACAAGTCCGATGCTGGAGATGGTCGACGACGATCTGTTCATGACACCCATCCCCGTACCGCCGGAACCGTCGCCGCCGTTGCATCCACCGGAATAAGAATCCTCTTGAAACGGGTTGACAAAAGGCGGCCGACAGCCGACGCTGATATCTCGTACCCGATCACGGGTTTCTGATCCACAACCGCAAGGTGTCACGTCATTCAAGTCTGGGCGTATGTCAGCCGGTCAGAAGGAGATCGTCATGGCGGCATTGGTCATCATCATCGATGGGAACGAGACAGAATATCCGTTGGCCGACGAGCCGATGTTGATCGGACGGCATCCGGATTGTGCGATCGCGATCGCCGCGCCCAGCGTGTCCGGACGACATGCCAAGATTCAAGGCAAGGACGGCCTTTTTGTGCTGGAAGATGTCGGTAGCCGCAACGGAACGTTCGTCAACGATCAACGAATCGAGGGCAGCGTCGAATTGCACCACGACGATAGCCTCCGGTTCGGCAGCACCACGGCCCGGTTCCTCGCCCCTGCCGTCCCGTCCATGGCCAAGGCCGGGCCGGCGTCTCCAGCGATCGCAGGGGAGTCCCAGGAAACGGAACAATCAGGCTTGGCCATGGTGGACATCGACGAGGCGAACGAGCCAACCATCACCGACAAAATGGCGACGGCGGGACGTTTTGGACTTCTGGAAGTCAATCCGGAAGCCAAACTGAAAGCGGTCCTCGAAATCAGCAATAATCTGGCCGGTACCGTGGATTTATCCGCCTTGCTGCCCAAGATCCTGGACAGTCTGTTCGGTATCTTCCGGTGTGCCGATCGCGGCTGTATTCTGCTGAAAGACGAGAAGACCGACCAGCTTGTTCCTCGAGCCATGCGGCATCGGCGCAAGGACGAAGACAGCACGGTGCGGCTCAGTCGGACCATCATCGATAAGGTACTGGCCGAAAAGACCGGGATTCTCTCCGCAGATGCCTCCATGGATTCGGCGTTCAGCAACAGTGAATCGATCGCCGACATCAATATCCGCTCGATGATGTGTGTCCCCCTGTTGGGTTCGAATGGCCAGGTTCTGGGCATCCTGAGTATCGACTCGCAAAACACACTGGGACAGTTCACGCACGACGATCTGGACATTCTGATGACCGTGGCGGGCCAGGCATCGTTGGCCTACGAAAACGCGCAACTGGTGCAAGTCTATGCCGCGAAACAAAAGCAGGACGCCGAGATGGACATCGCCAGAAGCGTTCAGCAAGCGCTCTTGCCCACCGAACTGCCCAAGGTCGAAGGCTACCAGTTTTTCGCCTCGTACGATTCGGCACAGGCTGTCGGGGGTGATATGTACGACTGTTTCGAATTGCCGGATGGCAAAATCTGCTTGTCGTTTGGCGACGTGGCAGGAAAGGGAGTTCCCGGCGCGCTGATCATGTCCCGCATGGATAGCTGCGTGCAAAGCACCATCCGGCACGTGCATGACGTGGTCGAAGCCATCTGCGCGATCAACGAACACATGTGCGACAGCAACGTCGAAGGCCGCTTCGTCACGCATATCCTGTGCATCGTCGACACCAAAAACCACGAAGTCGTTCTGGTGAACGCAGGGCATATGCCGCCCATTATCCGCCGCGCGGACGGGACTATGGAGAAGTTCGACGAAGAACTGTCAGGACCACCCATCTGTGTCGTCGACGATTATCCCTACGAAGCCCAGGCCTGTAAGCTGGGGCCCGGCGACTTGATCGTCATGTACACCGATGGGGTCGACGAGGCGATGAACCCCGAGGGCGAACTGTACGGGGGCCAACGCGTGTGGGATTTCGTCAAGAACGGGCCGCTCGAAGCCCAGCAGATGGGCAAGCTGCTGTTGGAAGATGTCCGCCATCACGCTCAAGGCTACCCTCAAAGCGATGACATCACCATCATGGCCTTTGGCCGGAACCCGTGAGTTCCCCTCGACCGGGCGATGCTGCCCGGGGATAAGGGCCGGCAAATGAACTAAGTGTCGTGTTTCGCGCCACGGGGTCGGGAGTCGTTTTCTAGCAACGGTCAACCACATGGAACACGCTTTCTCCAAAAACGACTCCCGACCCGGCGTGCGATAGGTGCCACCCACTTATCGATTCCCGATAGGTGCCACCCATTTATCGATTCCTGATAGGTGCCACCCACTTATCGCATTGCCAAGCAGCAAAGACGGTCCAGAACCCCCCGTTCGTGGACAGGGAGCCTAACGATCTCGCCGGCCAGCGGCGCGGATTCCTGATAGCTGCGATTCCCGATAGGTGCCACCCACGT
>SKVE01000525.1 GCA_007129635.1 Planctomycetaceae bacterium | reverse complement strand
TTCCGCGGGCAGGATGGCCAGTGGGTTTATGACCGTCAAGGTACGATGGGGCGATTATTCAAGGATCCGTTTCCGGTCAGCGAAGATCTGTTCATCGTCTCGCGCAAACCGGCGGGTTTAGACTGGAGCACGCCGACCGGGTACCAACTGGATCTGCTCGACAGCGATGGCGAGACCCAACCGTTGTACGAGGACGAAACGGTGTCTTTGTGGCATCCGTTTCCACTGACACCGCGTCCGGTCCCGCCGTTGGTCCAGATGACCCAGGCCGAACCGTTGGCCGAACAGGGATTGGCCGCATGCATGGTGACCGATGTGTACCGCGGGCTGGAAGATGTCCCGCGAGGCGAAATTAAGTATCTGCGAGTCCTGGAACAGCTCGGTCGGCCCTGGTCGGCGCGAAAGTCCTGGAACGATCGGCGCGGCCACGCCCACTCGGCCATCGGCGACGGTACGTTGGGGCTCAAGGTCCAGCACGGGATCGTACCGGTCGAAGAGGACGGCTCCGCCCACTTTGTCGTACCGGCCATGCGAGCCATCTACTTCCAGGCTTTGGACGAAAACTTCATGGCCGTGCAGACCGAGCGAACCTATGTAAATTACATGCCGGGCGAGGTGCGATCGTGCGTGGGATGTCACGAGACCAGCAATGTGTCGGTGCCGCCGTCGGATCGCATCCCGCTGGCTTCGTTACGTCGACCCTCGGAGCCAGGTCCCCAACCGGGCGAAGTTCAAGGAGGTCGAGTCTTCGATTACGATCGCCAGATCCAACCGATCTGGAATCGACATTGCATCGAGTGTCATAACGACCAGGACGCCGAGGGGGATCTGAATCTGTTGGGCACACCTGACGGGCTGTTCAGCGTTTCGTACCATCAGCTTTTGGCGCGCAGCGACGATTCGAAACAATTGCTGGGGTTCCGCAGAGCCCGGAACGAAGATGCCGCTTCGTTGGGTCAAGACGATTGTGGTTATCTGCCACCCTACACGTTCGGATCGCTGACCAGCCCGCTGGCCGCCATGTTAAGTGGCGACAACGTGACGTTGCGCGACGAGCGGTTACAACATTACGCCCAACACTTGCGCCAGTCGCATCCGGACATCCGGTTGACCCAGGAGGAACAGATCCAGGTCGTCAATTGGCTGGACGTCAACGCCCCGTTCCATCCTTCGTATTGGGGCCGGTTGAACGCCGAACACCTCGGCCACCCCAACTACCGTCCTCAGGTGACTTTGGAAGAGGCCCAGATGCGCGAAGTCCCCGAATCGATCCGCCGAGCAGAAGCCGCAGCAGCGGCAGAAGTCGAAGAGTGAAAGGGCGACGAGGGATTGGGGGGATATTGCCCCCAATAAGACAAGTGACACGCGGGGTGTTCAAGTTGTGCTTTTCAGGGCCAATTGGTTTGATCCCTTTTTTGCTCCCATTTCTCGGCGTGCTGCGGCCCCGAAATCCCCGCCGCTCGCCGGCGAAATCGTTAGGTTTTCCGCCAAGGTAAGCACATCTCTGTAGCACGGCTCGGAGAGCCATGCTTCTTTGGTTACAGCCGAAGGCCGCGTTAGGTGGATGGCACCTTTTGTATTACTTGCCTGCCGGGTTGATTCATTGGCGCGAGGCTCGATTCGATGCCTATCGCGTGAATCCACACCTGGTCCGCATGGTGGGCGCGGCGCCGTTGGTAGTATGCTACCCGGAGTTGGAAGTCTTTGCCCCGCCCGTCTCCCAGCCGCTGGATCGGCCGGAGTTCCTGGCGGGGCTGGATTTCTATTTACGCTATGGGGATGCCTGCTTTTGGTACTTTACCGTGGCCCGCTGGGCGTGCATTCCATTCAGCCTGCTGGGCGTGTACCTCTGTTATCGGTGGACGATGGAGTTGTACGGACCAACGGCGGGATTGGTGGCGGCGGCGCTGTGGAGTTTTTCGCCCAGCGTGCTTGCCTACGGCCAATTGATCGTTCCCGACGTAGGGGCCGCTTCGCTTGGCCTGGCGGCGAACTATGTCTTTTGGCGCTGGCTGCGCCGTCCCTCGGACGCGTCCAGCATGCTGGCCGGTACGGTGCTGGCGACGGCCATTCTGGCCAAGGCGACGTGGATCGTGCTGTTGGTGCTTTGGCCCGTGGTCTGGCTGGTGGTCCGGCTGCGGACCAGGAAAGCCGGACTGTCGGTGTTTCGCTTGGTGGCGATGCTGTTGATCGCCGTGTATTGGTTGAACGCAGCTTACCTGTTTCAAGGCACGTTTTCTCGGTTGGGCGATTACGAATTCGCCAGCCGGGTGTTGAGCGGCAAGACCGATCAGGACCCGCAGGATTCCGCAGGCAACCGCTTTCGCCAAACGCCGCTGGCGGCCATCCCCGTGCCACTGCCGGCCGATTTCGTGTTGGGCATCGACCGGCAAAAGGTCGATTTCGAGCGTGGGATGCCTTCGTATCTGCGAGGCGAGTGGCGGCGCGGGGGATGGTGGTACTACTATCTGTATGCCATGGCCATCAAGGAACCCTTGGGGACCTGGATCCTGTTCCTTTGGGCAGGGGCCATTGGAGTCCGCTCGTGGATGCGTGGCCAATCTAAGCCGTGGGACGAAGCGTGGCTGCTACTGCCAGCGGTGGTCGTGCTGACGTTCGTTAGTTCGCAGACGGGGTTCAACCATCATCTGCGTTACGTTCTGCCTGCCTTCCCCTATCTTTACATCTTCGCCGCTCGGCTATTTCAGCAAGGATCGGTGCCCGTGCGGTGCGCGCCGATCCGGTGGGGGCTGTTGGTTTGGGCCGTGGCAAGCAGTCTGTGGGTCTACCCGCACAGCCTTTCCTACTTCAACGAAGCCGTTGGTGGGCCGATGAAGGGGCATCTGCATTTGCACAACAGCAATACCGATTGGGGCCAGGATCTGATCTTCGCGCGCCAGTGGCTCGAGCGGCATCCGGAGATTCGGGTGGACGGAGCAGCCATTGGATTGACGGCGCCGCTGCGCGTTCGAGGCGAGATCATCCCCAGTGCACCGCAGCAGCCGACACCGGGCTACTACGTGGTCAGCGTCAACGCGATGTGCGACTATGGTGATCCCTACGGGTATTTCCGCGACTTGGAACCCGCCGCGATGATAACGTACGCCATCCGGCTGTACCGAATCGATGAGGAGCCAACGGATGAGCCACCTTAGTCCGGAACCGTCCAGCCAGCCAGTCCCTTCAGAAGCGACTGACCGGACGACGGCGTTGACGGTGATCGTACCTTGTGGCGTGACGTGGAACGCGGGAAACGATGCTGCGGCGAATATTCACGCCATGGGCGTGGGATTCCATAGCCCAGGGCCGCCGCATGGCGATGCAGGCTGGGTGACCAATCGGAAATCGCACGAATGCTGAAAGGGGGCCACCGACGATTTCCAAATTTTTTTCGGCGGAATTTTCACAAAGGTACTTGACAACATTTCTGGATTGTCATAAGAACGAAGCTGCAAGGGTTGCCGCTTCATTTCCAGGAGGGAATTCTATCTGCTTGGAATGATGGGCCGGTACGGCGAAAAACGGCGGCGAATCGCGTGATTCGGCACGTTCGTCGCCGCTTGGCTGCGAGAATGAGGGTGCGGGTACAATGTTTTTCTTGCGGGGGGGGGGGCGCTTGTCGTTCCCGATACTTCGTCCGATTTCGCGACATTCGGTCGCTGGTGCCGTTCGTTTTGCCGGGTGAAACCGCTGGTGGCGGTGGTTCTGTTGCTGGCCGCGGCCTTGAAGGCACACGAATTGGCCACGGTGCCGGTCGTGGGTAGCGGCTTGCTGGAATCTCGCTGGTTTCTCGTCGCGGTGGTCCAGTACGAATTGTTGTTGGCGGTTTGGCTGCTGTCGGGGTTGTTCCCGCGAACCGCGTGGTGGATCACCATCGGGACGTTCGGCCTGTTTGCGGTTGTATCGGCAGGCAAAGCCCTGGCCGGAGACCCCACTTGCGGCTGTTTCGGCCGGGTCCCGACGAGTCCCTGGTTGTCCTTGTCGATCAATATGGCCGCGATTCTGGGCTTGGTGGGCGAGAGGATAATGGCCACAAAATCCACGACATCGGCGGGCAATAGACCGGGAAATTCCCAAGGTGTGGATGGCTCGAATACCACCTATCAGTGGCTGGGAACCGCTTGGCTGTTGACTGCCGTCGTCTTGCTTGTGGTGACCGTGAACGAGCGGGCTTCGGCCGATCTGCCGGGGATCGGCACGCGGGTTGGCGATTTCGTTCTGGTCGAGCCGGAACGGATGCTCAACGGCCCGTTTGCGTTGGGCCAGCATATCGACATCGGCAATCGGCTTGCCAGCGGCCGCTGGCTGGTGGTGCTGTACCGCGCGGATTGTCCCGCCTGTCAGTCGCTGCTGGAGGAACTGACGGCCATTCAGTCGCAGTGGAACGAAAGGCCACAGATTGCCTGGATTGGCGTGGGCACAGCGTTGCACCCGAAGCAATCGCTGGAGATGACCGGAGCAGATCCTCAGTGGCTGCAGGGTACCATGTCCGAGCAAATCAATTGGTTCGTGACGGTGCCGCTTCTCATCGCCCTTGACGAAAACCAAGTCCTGGCCGCCAGTTCGCCGGATGAGGGTTCTTTCCACGACCTTGTCAACGGGCCGTGGGCACAAGA
>SKVE01000041.1 GCA_007129635.1 Planctomycetaceae bacterium | reverse complement strand
GATGGCTGCCGCCATCCCGATCGCCGGTACGATCGCTGGCGTTCCCGCCTCGAATTTCTCCGGTAGACCGGCTGGAGTAAAACCCTGCAAAGTGACTCGATCGATCATGCTGCCTCCGCCTAGGAAGGGCGGCATCGCTTCGAGCAAGCAGCGGCGGCCATAGAGTACCCCGATTCCCGAAGGTCCCATCAATTTATGGCCGCTGAACGCCAAAAAGTCGACATTCAGGTCTTGAATGTCGGTTTTTTCATGAGGCACACTTTGGGCCGCATCGATCAGCACCAAAGCACCCATTTGGTGAGCTCGGTCGACAATCGATTTCACCGGATTGATCGTTCCCAAGACGTTGGAAATAGCGACCAGCGAGACCAGTCGTGTTCGTTGGGTCAACAGTTCGTCCAGGGCCGTCAGGTCCAGCAGACCATCGTTAGTAACGGGCAAAAACCGTAAGGTGCAACCGGTTCTCGCCGCCAATTGTTGCCAGGGCACCAAGTTCGAGTGATGTTCCATCTCGGTCAACAGGATCTCGTCGCCAGCGCGAACGTTCGAGTCCCCCCAACTGCGTGCGACCAGATTGATCGACGCCGTCGTGCCTGACGTAAAAATGATCTCGTCCATTCGCGGGGCATGCAGAAAACGCTGAACGGACGCCCGAGCCTCTTCGAACAAGCTGGTGCTCAGTTCGCTGAGCCAATGGATGCCTCGATGCACGTTCGCATATTGCCGCTGGTAGGCGTTAGTGACGGCATCGATGACCGCCTGGGGTCGCTGCGTCGTCGCCGCATTGTCCAGGTAGACCAAGGGCGTTTCGCCACGGACCATCGTCTGCAAGATAGGAAAATCGGCTCGCAACGCTGGCAAGTCCGTCAGCAATCTCTCGGCAATCGGCATAAAATTAGGACTTTTCCGTCTGAGGAATTTGGCGAACTGCCGTCGTAGCAGATCCCCCCGGGAACACACAGTTTAGCGCGGAAGGTCTTGGTCGACAAGCTAACTGGAACGAGCAGGGGTTCGTTGGAATCGTGGCAGGTGCCCGATTCAAATCACCGATCCAGGCCATCGTTCGGGGCATCCTTCGCGACTTGACACGCAACCGCATCACCGTTCATAGTGTAGCCACTCGGCCAGGGATTACTGATTGGAATTGGCGGAAGGGGTCGGAATTCACAATCAAGCAGAAATGGTTTCCTTTTGTAGCAACCGCGAAGGGCCCACTGATGAAGAAGTATGTTGCTCTGATTCTCGCGTTTTGTCTGGTGGGGTCGGCCTGCCAACCTGGCGGACCGGGTAGCGGATCCGTCGAATCCTATCCCACTCGGACCGTGTCGATCATCTGTCCTTGGGCGCCTGGCGGCGGAACGGACCAAATCGCCAGATTTTGGGCCAACGCTTTGGAACGCGAGTTCGGTCGACCGTTCGTGGTCGTCAATCGGACCGGAGGAAGCGGCGCCGTCGGACACACTGCCGGCGCGACGGCGCGGCCGGACGGCTACACGCTGACGATGATCACCTTCGAGTTGTCGACGATGCACCGCATGGGGATCAGTCCGTTGACGTTCGAGGACTTTTCGTGCATCCTGCAGATCAACGGCGACGCGGCGGCCATTCTGGTGCGAGCCGATTCGCCCTGGAAATCTTTGGGGGATTTGCTGGACCACATCCGGCAGAATCCCGGTGCGGTCAAAATGTCGGGCACCGCGACGGGGGCCGCATGGGATCTGGCACGCGCCGGGTTGCAACAGGCGGCCGGGATTCCGGTCGAATCGGTGGTCTGGGTGCCGACCAAGGGCGCTGCACCTTCGGTGGTCGAGTTGCTGGGGGGACACATCGATGCCGTTTGTTGCAGCGTTCCCGAAGCCGCTGCTCAGATCGAGGCGGGTCAGCTTCGCGTATTGGCGGTGATGTCCGAACAGCGGCTGGAGAGTTTTCCGGATGTGCCCACGGCTAAAGAGCAGGGAGTCGATTGGGTCGCCGTCGGCTGGCGAGGTCTGGCTGCGCCGAAGAACACGCCGGTCGAGCTGATCGATCGGTTGGTTGCCACGTGCCGCGAGATCGCCGATTCGGACGAATACCGGGAATTCATGGAAAAGACGGGCTATGCCATCGAGGTGCGGCTGAAGGACGAATTCCGCGAATTTTTGGCCGAGCAGGATGCCCTTTGGAAGCAGGTTGTCGAGGCTGCCGGATATGACCAGTAGCCGCTTACCGCATGACCCGTGGCAGCGAATCTGTGGACTGGGTTTATTGAGTGCTGGTGTGATCGCGGTGGCTGGGGTGGCGATCTGGTTCGCTGGAGATATTGGTCGGACCGGTCCCGGCGGCGGTCATGACCCGGGGCCGCGCTTCTTCCCGCTGCTGTTGTCACTGACCCTCTTGGCGTTTGGCATCGGCCACGCCGTCCAAGCCGCGCTGGTTGCTTTCTTGCCCGGGTTTGGCAGCCAAGGCATCCAGTCGGCGCAGCAAGAGGGGGTGCCGAGTGCTCAGATCGGTTGGCGGTGGCTGATCCTGCTGATGCTCTTGGTGCTGTACATCTTCGCCATCGGCTGGATCGGTTTTTCCGTCAGCACTTGGCTGATAGCCACCGGAATGATGATCGGACTGGGCAACCGGTGGTGGGTGGCTGCGGGGGTGGCTCTGGTGATGGTCGTTGTCGTCCGGGTGCTGTTTGTCATCTTGTTCCGCGTCCAGTTACCTGCCGGTGAATTGGGGTTGCCGTTTTGATCGGGGAATTACTACATCCTTCCGTGCTGGCCCCCTGGTTGCTGGGCATGGTCTTTGGGATCTTTGTCGGCGCGACGCCGGGGCTGACGGCGACGATGGCTGTCGCGTTGATCGTCCCGATCAGTTTTCATCTGGAGCCGACGGCCGGTTTGGCCTTGATCGTCGGAGTTAGCTTCACGGCCATCTTTGCTGGCGATATCCCAGCCACGTATTTACGGATCCCCGGCACCCCGGCATCCGCAGCGGCGACGCTGGACGGACATCAGATGGCCAGGCAGGGACGGGGCTCGCTGGCGCTGACACTGGATCTGTTCTGTTCTTCGCTGGGTGGTCTGATCGGCGTCGGCTTGTTGATCACGGTCGCTCCGCTCTTGGCCCAGTTCGCATTGCAGTTCAGTTTCTACGAGCGTTTCTGGCTGGCCGTTTTTGGACTCAGTCTCAGCGCGCTGGTCAGCGCTGGCAGCACCAGCAAGGGGTTGATGGCGGCGTGCCTGGGCATGTTGCTGTCGACCGTCGGGATCGACGTGGTCAGCGGTGCCCCTCGCTATACGTGGGGCAACGTGTCGCTGATGAGCGGTTTGGATTTCATCCCGGTGATGATCGGCTTGTTTGGATTGTCCGAAGTCTTTCGGCACATCAGCCGCCCGCTGGGTGCGATGCGAGAACAAGCTGTGGTGGGGCGGGAATCCTTGCCGTTGCTGGAAGCCTGCCGTCTGGTCTGGCAGCACAAACTGTGCGTGCTGCGATCGTCGGTGATGGGCACGGTCATCGGTGCGTTGCCTGGTGCCGGAGCCGACATCGCGGCCTGGGGCGCGTACGGGCTGGCTCAAAAAACAAGCCGTCGCAGCGCGTCGTTCGGTACGGGCGTGGTCGAAGGCGTGATTGCGCCGACCAGCGCGAACAATGCGGCGGTCGCCGGGGCCTGGATTCCGGCTCTGGTGTTCGGCGTGCCCGGCGACGCGGTCACGGCCATCGTGCTGGGTGCGCTGATGATGTACGACATCAAACCGGGTCCCCATATTTTCGAGGCCAGCGAGGACCAGATGCGGTCCTTGTTCGCCGTCGCCTTGATGACCCAGGTGCTGCTGCTGGTCGCCGGCTTGATCGGGATCAAGGCCTTTGGCGCGATCTTGCGATTGCCGCGCAGCATCGTGCTGACCGCCGTCGTCGTGTTTTCGGTCGTGGGTAGCTTTGCGCTGAACAACAGCCTGTTCGATGTCAGCATCATGCTGATCTTCGGCGTGGTCGGTTACCTGCTGGAATCACAGCGAGTTCCCCTGGCGCCGATGATCCTGGGGTTGATCTTAGGCCCGATGGTCGAGGAGAATCTGCGAGTGGGTCTGATCAGCAGCGATGGCGACCTGTCGCGATTTTTCACCAGTCCGATCTCCGCCGTGCTGGTCGCGTTGTTGCTGCTGACCTATCTCGGGTTGCCCGTCATGAAGATGCTGATGCGACGTGGTGGCCCGACGCAGCCAGCGTGACGTGCCTGCAACCCAAGGGAACCTGGCCAAGGCAAGTATCGCGATCCGCTTTGGATCGCCCAGGATCTGGAGGGACCGCGGGCCGTTTGGTTTAACATCGGCGGGTAAGCATCCGGCCAGGACTCTCTTGTCAATCAACGTTAGCCTTGTAAGGGGTAGCTGCGGGCGAACGTGACGTTGTACCAGGTGCTCTTGCTGCCGTTGTTGGTCCATACCTTGGCTTTGATACCTCGACCAACGCGGATGGTGTACGGTGCTTCTTGCTTTGCCATTTTCAGTTCCTCCTTTTTGAAAGGTTTCGCTGTTCATTTGCGTTTCCCCGCTGAATCAACGAAACCTTTCAGGAGGAACGTCCGCGAAGCTGGCGGCCGGAAAACAACCCGTCTGGCGAGAAGGCAGGCCACGTGACAGGT
>SKVE01000217.1 GCA_007129635.1 Planctomycetaceae bacterium | reverse complement strand
GTCCGTCGCAAAGATCTTGATATTCTGTTGCCTGCCCACCGCCTCGAAATGCGAGTGCAGCATCATCGCGACGGAATAGGCCTCTTCGCCCGTCGCACAACCGGCTACCCACACACGGATCTCGTCTTCGGGGCGTTTGCGGTTCAACAGCGTGGCTACAACCTCCTTCTCCAATCGCTCGAAGGCTTCGCGGTCACGGAAAAACTTCGTGACGCCGATCAAAAGATCCTTGTACAAAGCGTTCAATTCGTCCGGATCATGACTCAATCGCTCGGCGTAAGCATCCAGATCCACGGTCTGATTCAACATCAATCGACGCTCGATCCTTCGCGTCACGGTGTTCGGCTTGTATTGCGAGAAATCGATCCCATACTGCTCGCGCAGCAAGTGGATCACCGTCTCCATCGCATTTTGATTGGGAGGCTCCCGGCCGTCGCCCTGCGACCAACCCACCCCCCGAGGCTGGCTGACATAGTTCAACAATGCAGCAGGGATCGTCTCCGGAGGCAAAATCGCGTCGACAATGCCGGTGTCGATCGAGCTGCGAGGCATCCCGTCGAACTTGGCCGTCTCGATGCTCTGGACGATCACCAAACCGCCTGACTCATGAATCTCGCGGATGCCCCGCGAACCATCGCTGCCCGTCCCCGATAACACGACGCCGATCGCTAAGTCACCAGCATCCTGAGCCAGCGAACGGAAAAACGTGTCGATCGGCAGCGAGAGCCCCTGCGTCGGATCTTTGTCGGTCAGCAACAGCTTGCCGCCCGAGATGATCATCTCTTTTTTGGGGGGTATCAAATAAATCGAATTGGGCTCTACCTTCATCCCATCTTCCACCCGGTGGATGGCGATATCCGTATGTCGCCGCAACAGCTCGTCCATCAAGCTCTTGAAATCAGGCGACAGGTGCTGGATGACGACGAAGGCCAGACCGCTGTCGGGTCGCATGTTGTCGAAGAATTTCTCCAATGCTTCCAACCCGCCGGCCGATGCGCCTACGCCGACGATGTGAAAAGGCGAATCCCATTCCCGCGACCCTCCAGGCCGTGCATTCGGCTCGGTTTGCTCCATGGCTAACGTCTCCCAGCCCGTTGTATCCCTCCCAAGCTGCCACCTCAAAACATCCGAGGCGACGGGAAGCGATCTTTTTGTGGCTTTATCAAAAACTTTAGCGGTCTAAAATCAGACTGAAAAGCCTGCCAATCATCGATTTCCACTCGATTTGATTTCCGCAGGCTAACGCACGGGGTACGAGCTGAAAGGAACCGCTCCCATGGCTTTGATCATCGATGGGTACAATCTGCTGAACGCGACGGATATCACCGGACAGTGCGGAGCGGGCAGTTCTCTGGCTCGGACGCGTTTGGCTCTGCTGGATTTCCTGGCAGATCGGTTGGCGACCACCGATCGTCGCACCACCGTCGTGGTGTTCGATGGACGCCACGCACCGCCCGGACTGGAACCGGTCGTCGTTCACCGCGAAATCACGGTACGCTTTGCTCGACCGCATCGGGAAGCAGACGACGTGATCGAAGAATTGATTCGTGACAATACTTCGCCCAAACGTTTGACCGTTGTTTCCAGCGACCATCGCCTGCATCGAGCCGCCCGACGACGCCGCGCCGTGCCGATCGACAGCGAACTTTGGTTCCAACAGTTCGCTCGACAACCCGTGTTGCACCGGGAATCGGCGAGTGTCCCTACCGACTCTGCTGATATGGATGTCGAAATCGATCGGAAGGAACTGGAACACTGGTTGCGCGAGTTCGGCGGCGAATCCCCAGCGCCAGAAAACCCACAGGAATCGCTCGATCCACCACAGGCCCCCCCGACGACCTCGGACCTGCGCAACCCGTTCCCACCGGGCTACGGGGAAGATCTGCTACGCGGCGAAGACTCGTAAACCTGGCGAGTCGCATGACTCCCGGTGGATGCTGCTTGCCATGAAGGTGGTCACGGATGCGGCGGGTCGTGATGCGTGGTGACCTGCCATTGCGAGAAGTCGTATGTTCGGCGTTCAGGGCCGTAACGGATGTCGAGAATGTGGCCGTCGACCATTTGCTGCATCCAAGGGTTCTGCAACAGCGGCCAATGTTCCAGGGAGTGGACCAGCTCGACGCCGTCTACCTGTCGGGACGTGTCGTAGATAATCCGGAGTTCCCTTCCGTCCCGGGAGGTGAATGCGAGCGCAGGATTCGGATCGGCAGTCCAGGATGCAGCGTCCAGACGCGTTGCCATGTCGTCCCGAAACGCCGACAGGGACTCGTGAGCATCTCCTGCGGCGGCTTCGACGACAACCCCGGCGCGGCGCAGAGGCGTTACAAACTGGGTTGTACCGGGTTTCCAAGGAAAACGTTGGGTTACCATCAGGCCGATGCGGACAGTGCCGTAATCCAAGTACAGACGGCCTCGATCGGATTCGTCAATGACATCTTTGGGTTTCGGAGGGATGTAGCCTCGCAGTTCCGGATGAGGATCGTCGGCCGGGACGTCCAGCACGGCCAGGAGCGTATCCCGGTGCTGCAGAACCTGTTCATAACGGCTTGCACCCAGGTTGCGAACTTTCGTGTTGGTCGGATGCAGAAAAAACAAGACGCTCTCGCCCCGTTCCCGGCGCCAGCAGACGCCCCAACGCTGGACCTGGTCGTTCCACCGCGGCCACTGGGGCACGTCCTCGACCATACTGTAGACGGCATAGTCAGGCGTCATGTAGGTGGTCGAATAGTAGGTCATTTCCGGGGTGCTGTAGAATTCCGCAAGCGGTCCCGGGCTGTGGTGCGTTTCGCGATGGACATAGGTGGCGTCGCGTCGCGTCGCGATGTCGACCAAGATTTGCGGAGGCCGGTAGTCCGACACGGCCGATTGTACGGTAAACGAGTACTCTGAGGCCGGTCTGGTGGGCGTCAGGCCGCCGAAAAACAGCCATAGAAGTGCCGTGGATGCGCGGTACTGGGACTGGGCGCGAAACGGCACATAGACGCGTCGCGTGGGTGCGGCCCAATGGCCTGCCAGCCACTGCGGAGCCGCCGACGCGAGCATCCATTCGGCAGTAAGATTCGCGCGAAGCCGCATCTGTTCGTCGGTAGCCAGGTCTCCTAAGCTGCGCAGCGGACCGTAGTGATGGACGTAATACGTAGGCGAATTGTGCTCGCGCTCGCCGAAATAGACATACTCCTCCATGGTTGCCAGCAAGGTCTCGCGACCGTGCGGATCGTTGGGTAAAAAGCGGCTGGCAAAATCGGACTCGGGCCAAGCCACATGCGAGAGATACGCGGCCGCAGCCAGCATGACGTTCTTGTTCTCGGTCATGGACGTTTCCCGACGATCGAAGAACGGGGTCGCAAGCATGGCTTGACGAGTCTTTTCCCGCAGCGTTTCCCCATACCGATGTTGCCAACGCAGATAGGTGTCCATGCACGCCCAGAGCTGGAACGGTGGATCGTTGGGGTGCAGCCGGTCGAGACACTCCGCCACCTGTTGCCGAGCTTCCTCCTCCAAACCCATGGCAAAGCGGGCTTGGGCCAGCCAGAAACCGTGCTTGGGGTTGGTGTTCGTGTCCTGTACCGCCCAATCCAGCAGTATGTTCGCCCTTTGTTGAAACCCCGCGTCCGCCATCGCAGATCCCGCCACCACAAGTCCAGCCGCACACGCAGCCACCAGCAGCGTGCCGCGAAAAAGTCGGCGATTTCGCTGTCTGTAAAGACGACCCATCACCATTTCGATTCTCCTATGATCACAATGGCCAGCAAGCCCGAGAACTCTCGCCCGGCAAGCGTTGGCGGGATCACCGCGATTCTATTCGACGACTCGTACAAGTGCGATGTACGAGCGATGGTTCGGCGGGGCCAGGGTCAGGATCCGCTGGGGACCCCACCAGGACGTACCGTCGTGTTGATCCCATTGCGGTTCCACGATGTGCTCTTCGCCCCAGGACAACGCGGCGATATCGAACCAGCGGACGGATACCTTTTCCACGTAAACCCATGGATCGAGGTGAACTGTGGCCCGGCCGCCGGGGAAATAGACGGCATACGCTTTACCGATATCGGCCACGCAATAGCAATCCACCGAGTTGCCCACGGTTGAAAACGCTTCATAAGGTTCTGCGTGGAAGATGTCGAATTCATCGAGGAACATGTTCACGGCCCGCAGGGTCTGCTGCGCTCTTTCAGACAGGCCGATGCCCCATCCCCAGCGGCCGTCGTCGCGGAGGGCCGGACGGTGGAACCGCGTCGAGGCGGCGCCGCCGAAGATGTTTCTCCAGAATCGCTCGATAGCCTCCTTTTCGGTGCCTGCTGCGGTATTGAGCCCGACGCCCTGGCCATAAACTTTGACGTTGTTGATCGGCATCGGGCCCGCGTCGCTCATCGCGATCATTTTCCGCCAGAACAGAAGGTTGTTCCAGTGCTTCTTGCCCACCGGCCCCAAAGCATCCTGGTTGTTCTGCGACACCTCGGCGAACGAATAGACATCACGGTACGTCATGACATGCCGGACCGACGTGCCGGGTGCGAACTGCATGCTCGTCACGTGGATCTGCTTGCCGGCTTGTTCGGCAGCTTCCTTGATGTAGATCGCCCAGTAGTTCTCCCATTCGGCCCCCAGGCTGCTCTCGTTGTTGATGT
>SKVE01000877.1 GCA_007129635.1 Planctomycetaceae bacterium | reverse complement strand
GAGATGGCCAGGCGTCTTCGACGGCGTCGGACCATTCGCAACAGGAACCACACCAGGCTGGCAGAAAACAGCAGGAATCCCACGAAGCTGGCAGCGAATGCCCACCACCAGATAGCCCCCAGCAGCACACCTAACAGCTCCGGGTACCGACGCATGGGTTCTTCCAATACGGGATGCGGCAGCAGCAGCATGACCAGCAGTGTCAAGCCTGCCAACATCGCTGCGACCGGCAGCGTGGGTGCCCGGGTGGGCTGCGGAGGTTCGATTCGCTGGATCTGCGGGAACTGGGCGTCGCCGGTCGCGATCAGTGTATGGTTCACTTGATGCGGTTCGCCGACGATACGCCAGGTGTCGTGGGACTCGAATACGTGCCGCGCCTCGTTTTCGGCTAACAGCGTATGGGCTTGGACATCCAGCCGTTCGGCGACCCGACGATGGTTCTCGTCGAATTTGGCCAATTCCCGATCGACCGCATCATCATGGGGTTCTGCCCCAGCCGCCTCGGCCGTCAAACGGCTGCGCATGGTGGCCCATCGGCGTGTCCAGGGGACGTACCAGCGAACGATTTCTTCGGGATCCCCGTCCTTCAGGACGTCTTCGGCTGTGGCGATCACCCGGTCCAGGCTGCGGACTCGCAACCAGTTCAGCGATTTCTGGTCGGTTTCGGACGCGGAGGACACCAGTTGCCAGGGGGATTGTGTCGGGTAGCGGATAGTCCAAGCTGTCTGTTCGACGGGGATTCCCTGCAGCTCGGGAGCTTGCAGTGCGTGGATCGAGGACTTGTCGGCGTCCGGACCGATCCGACTGGAAAACAGCACGCGAATCCGTTGCGGCAATGGTTGCGATCCCAGGGGTATTCGAAACTGGTGACGTTCCCCCGGCAGCAACGAGACTGGCAGATCGGCGACGGTCACGTGCAGCACCTGGCACTGCGGTGGGACGATCAACCGGCACTCGCTTCGCCCGCCCGGCTGGAGATCGAAGATCGATACTCCCAGGACGTTGCCGTCGGCGTCCAGTTCCAGCGAATGGTCGGCCAGATAGACGAATGCCAGAGTGGATTCCAGTTGGATGTCCTTGATGGTGGCCTGGAATCGGGGCCGGAGGGCTCCGTAGGGTAGATCCGCAGGCCCGCGAAGGGGTCGCAACGACTCGGGCAACGGTTTGGCCTGCAGTCCGCTACGTTCCCAGATGATCCGCTGTTGGTCCACACGAGTCGGCAGCAGCACAAAGCTCTCGACGTTTTGGGCATCCAACAGCGTCACATCGGGAACGCGGATCCGTTCGCGCGAGGCCGACGAAATCGGGCCTTGCAAACGGACTTGAAAATCGCCTTGGACGGCCTGTTCGGGACGCAACAGCAAGTAACAGCGGCCTTTGCCAGCCAGATCGGAAATCACTATGGCGAAGCCTTCCGGAACCTGAAACGGACCTTTCCAGTCGGAGGGGATGTCCAGACGCAAAGCGTCCAGCACGCCACCCTCGACGGTCAGGTGCAAGTCGACTTCGGCCCACCAACCATCTGGCTGGCGCCGGACGGCGGTAACCATCCGACCGGTGGTACTAGGCCGGTTACGCAGCACGCGGAACTTCAGCTCAGGCATTTCCACCAGGGGTTCACGGGTCATCGAGGCGACCCAGCGTCCTCGGTTGGCGGTGAAGCGACCTTCGACGAAATCTTCTCGCATCTGGTATCCGATCGATTCGACCAACCGGACCTGGGCTTGCTGATGACGGTAGATGTCGACATCGTGAGTTTGTCGATCGACATCGTCGATGGTCCAGTCGGGTACGGTCAGGGGCGTATCGGCTGGGGTTGGAATACGATCGCTGGAACTGCCATGGATCTCCAGCCGGTGATCCTGGCCAAGGGGCTGGTTCAACCTCAATGTCAGTCGGCCTTGGGCATCGCGAGCCCAGGACTTCAATCGCGACTGGCCAGCCTGAACAACGGCGACGTCGTCCACGGTCACCGAGGGTGGCAGGACGACTTCGTACTGCAGTCGAGTTCCATGAGCCACGTTCAGATCCGCTTGAAACGTCCAGCGCACGTCGCCTGGTCCGCACACCACTTCGGTCCGTTGTTGCGAACTGGTCTGAGTTTGCCGAGGCTGGACCAGCAGGCTGCTCGGCCCGTCCGCTACGTCCAGGTCGATCACCATCAGAGGCACCGACGCCAACGGCTCCCAAGCATTCAGGAAGTCGGCCGGGGTCGGGCCGCCATGATCGATCGGTGGCTGAAGCTGACCGATCAGACTGGGATCGATACTGAACCCCAGCCATTGACGGGTCACCTGGTCGGCCGAGGTAGCAAGCCGGGGAAAGGCGATCCGTCCGGTGCTGGCCGTTTTGTCCAAGACAAAGGACAAATCAAGCTCCAGTTCCTGCTGGTAGGGCGGCTTGAATTCCAGGTGGATAATCTGTGTCGCGCCTCGAGTGCTCTCGTACCAAGCGATCGGTGAATCATCGGCGGGCGGCAAGAGCCGCAGCCGGTGATCGGCGATCAGATCCACTCGAGAGATGGGCGAATCGTAGTGCGAGAATCGCAGTTTTGCGTCCATTTGGACCGCGTCGGGGCGCACACGCAGCCACATCAGTTTGTCCAGCTCCAGCGTGTCCGGGATGCGGATCCGTTCCATGTCGGTCGGCCACCGCGCCACCAGTCGCTCGGTCGGCCCTAACTGCACTTGCCATGTTCCGACTCCCAACGCGGGGATGGCCCCACCGAGGGCCGTTGGAAAATGGACCTGGTTCGCTTCCGGCGGCAATTCGATTCGCAAGCGACTGTTGCCTACGCGAGGGATCGCCACTTCGAAGTGATCGAAATCTCCATTGCGTCGAACGTGCGGTCGGAAGGCCAAAGCGACCCGGTATCGCCCGATTTGATCGATATCCAGAGCCAAGCCTCGCTGGCCTTCCAGCCAGCGGACGGTGGCTGGGCTGCCGTCCAGCAGAGCACGGTTCGGCAGAAGATGGGCTTGCGATTCCAGCAGAGGCAACCGCACGGCGGTCATCGGTCGGAACACCTCCAGGTCGTAGGTCACCGACAGTTCCACCACCGACAACCGCTCTTCCGCCGCATTCCAGCTCATCATCGCCTGATACGCCGCATCGTAGATCATCCAGGATCGCGCGTCGGCAGCGGAAGGCGAGGTTTCGCGCAGCAACCCCTCATAGAATTCGGCGGGCACATACACATATTCGCCTTGCGGATCGCCATCCGGGTCGATGGGGCTGAGCACCGGGTAGACGGTCCGCGCATGGGCAAGGGGCCTCGCGTCCGTTTCATTGCCGGATGCTGCGATCGTCTGGCTGGCCAGTGCGACCAACAAAGCCCACCAGGCCAGCGAGCGGATCAGCAGGCTGGTCGTCGGCAGATCCTGCTGGCGGATCGGGGCGAGCTGCTCGGGGCGAGCTGCTCGGACCAGGGCCAGCAGGCTGCCTAGCAGCGTTCCCAAAAAAAGAAACTGAAACACGGGGGTCCAAAGGGTGGGAGCCAGCAACGCTGCCAGACCTGCCAAACCAGCCAAGGGCCACGCCAGCGGTAACCGGCGGCGAACAAGCCAGATGGTCAGACCCATGGCTGCCAACAGTGCCGCCCAACCGAGCGATTGGATTACCAGCGGCTGATAGACCGTCAGATGCGATCGGTTGTTCGAATCAAGCGACGCATCCATCAGCGAGGTGGCTGGAATCCGCTCGGCTGTCCACCCACTGCTGCCAGCGATCTCGCTGGACTGATACAACGAGGGGATTCCGGCATGCCGCCAGCCGGTCTGAGGCAGCGGCGGTTGGTCGATCCAGGCGTCCAGGGAAATCCAGCGGACTTGATCGGGTTGTTGGGTGAGCAACGCATCCACGTCGTCTGCTGGCATAGAGAATACGTGAGGCAAGCCCGGCAGATTGGTCAGTTGCTTGCGATCGAATAATCTTCGAGTCGTTGTGAATAGCAACCGGTCTTCATCGATCAGCAGGGCCAGATGGGCGGCGGTCAGTAAGCGTGCGCCTCGTTCCGCAGGAGATTCTGTGGCGACGGATGGGGGCTGCGGCGGGGTCGGGGATGGGACCAGGGATTGGGCCGAAAGCCCTTCGGCGCCCAACGCCAATTGGTCGATCCAAACGGCTTGCGGATGGGGATTTGTATCCTCGTCGACCGCTGCCCAGCCCCGCAGCAGTTCGCCCCAAGTCAGGGCCGATTGTTCGCTGGTCGCATCCTGCAAACGTTGGTACTCGACCCACAAATCCTCCAACCAGCGGCTGCCCTTCTGCCGGTCGGTCGACAGTGCCGCATCGGACGAGGGATGCATCAGGGCGGTCCAGCCGTCAAGCGACCAGGGCTCGAAGGGTGGGGTGTTCGATGATCGCAGCAGCGATCCCAGCAGACGCTGAGGCCAGCGTTTCGTCAGCGGCAAAGTCCCCTCGGGCAGGGACGCGAATCCGGGTGGCAGCCATGCGACCCAACTTCTTCGAAAGACGGGGTGATCGCAGTCCAACCATACCGCAGTCATGTTGCCGAACGATTGCAACGGCCTACCCTCCGTCACATAGCGGACTTGCAGCGTGGAAAACCTTGCACCGCGCGGAAGGGGCAGGGTCAAGCGGTCAGTCCGCGCGTCCGACAGGTCCAG
>SKVE01000709.1 GCA_007129635.1 Planctomycetaceae bacterium | reverse complement strand
GCCGAGCGGGTGCTCGACCAGGACCGCTCCGAAGGTTTTCAACGACTCGAACATGGTCTCTCCGATCTCAGGGAGCGAGGACTTCGAGCTGCTCGAACTTGCCCTCGGCCATGTTCGCGCCCCCGATCATCAGCAGACGGTGGTCGGACAAGGGCAGCATCCGGTGGAAGAAACGAGCATGGTCCAATTCCTGGACGATCTCCCAGGCACTGCCGTCATCGGCCAGCCGCTGCAGCGTCCCATGCATGGTGCTCACGTACAGCCGGTCACCGGCAGCGAATGCCGAGCTGCCGAAACCGTCCATCCGCTGGCCCAGCAGGCCGGGCCGTTCGCCCAACGCTTCCCATGCTTCGGGCTGGGCAAGGTTCAAACGCCACAACGTCTTGAACTGACCCTCTTGGTAGTACTGGTGAGCCCGACCGGTGTGCCCACCGTAAACATACAGCATATCCTCGATCAGCGCGGCGCGCCGCGCCGCCTCGCGCGCCGCCTGGACCGCCGGCAACAACAGAGCCACCAGGATACCGATGATGGTAATCACGACCAGCAGCTCGACCAAAGTAAACGCATTTCTTGCTTTTCGCATCACGAAATAGCTCCTGAGACAAACCCTTGTCCGCCCACGCACCGGAACCACCAGAACCGGCGGTTCGAACAAGGAAAGGTTGGTTAGCGAGGAGCTGGCTGGCGGGCTGACCGGACACGGTGCCGGTCGACGAGCTGGCTGGCAGGAAAATCAACGAATCAAAAAGCGACATACGGACCGCATTCGGCGACGAAACCCCTCCTCCTTCTCTTGCGGTGCACCGAAACGCAACTGAGATTCATTATCAAAAACTGATTTTTGCAATTCGACGGCCGTTCGTCAAGCCCCGATTCGGAGATACTTGGAAAATTTTCTGTTTTTCGTATCTCCCCTTGCAGCAACAAGTTGGCATCGGCACAACAATAGGGATTGGGGGGGGCTCCCTTCGACCGCACTCATGCAAAGCACCGTGATTGGAACAGACGCCACGGTGGTTGCTTACCATGAGTGCCGTTTTCCAGGTATCAATCCAGAGAGGGACCGATGAGCAGCAGATGGCAGATCGTAGGATGGGCGGTAATCTTGGTCGGCTGGCTGACGGCCTCGCTGACGGCCCAACCGCCGTCGACTCCGATTACCGATGCCAGTCCAGAGCAATTGCAGCAGTGGCTGCGGCAGTATCCCGAGGCCGATGCGGATGGCGACGGGGTACTGACGGTCGCCGAGGCGGAGGCGTATCGGCAGCGATTGGTGGCGGCCCACGAGTCTGGTGGCTGGATCGGTTTCCGGCACGAGTACACGTTCGCCACGATGTCCGATGGGGTCCGGATCGCGCTGGCCGTCGGGTATCCCCGTGATTTCGATCCGGCCGACAGCGAACGCCGATGGTCAACCATCTTCCGCACCAGCGGGTATCCGGGAACCGTCGTGCCCGGCAACCCGGCGGAATTCGGCGACCGCTACGTCATCGTTCATGCTTCCATCCGCGGCACCGGTGCCTCGGGCGGTGTGCTCAGTCCGTGGGAGCCTCGTACCTGGCAGGATGGTTGCGAGATCATCGAGGATTGGATCGTCCGGCAACCGTGGTCCGACGGCCAAGTCGGCATCCAGGGCTTTTCGTGGCCGGGGTTACTCGGATTCTTGACCGCATCGACGCAGCCTCCGTCGCTCAAAGCCGTATGCGTCGGCGGATTGATCGACGATTTCTACCGCGGGATCTGCTATCCGGGCGGAGTGCTGAATTGTGGGTTTCCCGTCGATTGGGTCAACAACTTTTATCTTCCGGACGGTGTGTTCGGGTCGGACGCCGTAGCTCGTCAGGCGCGGGGATTGGACGAAGCGACGTTTCGAGCGATCGTCCAGTCGCGGCCGATGCGCGACCTGACCCGAGATACGCTCTGGTTGATGCTGCAGAAGCCGTTGGATGATCCGTTATGGCGCGAGATGAGTCTGAGCACCTACGCCCCGCGCATCCGGGCGCCGATCCTGATCACGCATGCCTGGCAGGACGAGCAGACTGGTCCAACCGGTTGGCAGTTGTGGAACCGACTGGCCGACGATGTGCCGAAACGGTTGGTGGTCGGCAACGGTAACCATGCTACCTGCCCTCAGCCGCTCGGTGGTGCTCGCGCCTGGTTCGCACATTGGTTGCTGGGCGAACCGGACGAAGTGACGGCGGACCCGGCACGGCGCGTGGAGGTCTATTTCGAGAGCGGCATCGGCACTCGCCGTTCGGTCTCGCAGAATCCGCCGTTGCTGGCTGCCGATTTCCCGCTGCCTCAAACTCAGTGGACCCGATACTACCTGCGAAATGGACACAAGCTGACCACCACGCCACCCAACCAGCATGAACGCAGCAGCCGATACCGGGTAACGCACAGCCGATCAAGCGCCCAGGATCAACAAGTTCATTATCTACTCGATTTCGATCAGCCGACCGTCGTCTGCGGCCCGATGGTCCTGACGCTGTGGGCCGAATTGACCACGATCGACACGGATTTCTTTGTGCTGCTGGCCGATCGGGCGCCGGACGGCCGCCTGTACGGCCTGCAACGCGGCTTGTTGCGGGCTTCGCATCGGACGCTGGACGACCAGCGGTCGGACTGGATTGACTCGACTGGCCAGCGACTGCTGATCCGGCCTGAACATCGCCACGATCTGGTCCAGCCAGTGACGCCTAGCCAGGCGGTCGAATACCAGATCGCGATCCCCGCGGTCGGCCACGTGTTCCGGCCCGGTCACCAACTGGCACTGATCATCTCGCGACCGCCCAGCGAAGATCCCATCGGCGTGACCGACACGGGAGCAGCGAGTTACCGGTACGCCTCGAATCCTCCGCCTGGAGCAGTCAGAATCCTGCAAGACGCTCAGCACCCGTCGCATCTGTTACTGCCCCTAGTGCCCGACCTGCCTACCCAAGCCAACCCCGTCCCGCTCCACCAACAAACAGGTCTGCAACCGATCGGGGAAACCTGAAGTAGAGGACGATTTAAAGGGGTCAGGAGCATAAATTGGGTAACTTTTCGACCTGCTCATTCTTCCATGACTTTAGGGCGGCCCCGCGGACGGAGCGTGGACTCCAGATCCAGTGATGCCGCTGTGCGTTGCACCCAAGCACCGTTCCCAAAGGGGCAGCCGCGCAGGATGCTGCGGCGAATGGCGCCTACTTCGGCTTGGGTTTGAGGCTGATTGACTAGGTCCAGCCAGTTACGCGGTTCCGCGAGCGGCCAGTCGCTGAGAATGGGTGCGCGGACACCGTGAACTCGACGCCAAAGACTGCACCAACGCCATGCGTCTGCCGTCTCCACCAGATTGGCGCGTAACGCATTTCGCTCCACGTAACGCACCAGCACGTAGAAGTGGTCGTCCGTCTCCACGGGAAATGACTTGAAACGCCCCTGGTACAAGTGCCCATAGCCGACTTTGTCTTTGGCACGCTGCCAGCGCTGCGCGTGTGTATTCGTCAGTCGCTGCAGAAATGCGGAAAGATCGTCATCCCCTTGAGGCCATAAGACAAAGTGCCAGTGAGTGGGCATCAGACAATAGGCCAAGATCCGCATAGGGTACAACCGCAGGGTTTCCTCGATCGTCTCTTCAAAAGCCGCGTAATCCCGCTCCGTGGAAAAGATCCTCATCTTTCCCACACCGCGGTTCAACGCGTGGAAAACCATTCCGCCGGGTGTAACACGTTTTGTACGAGGCATGAGACTAGTTTGCGCATGTTATCTAAAATGTCCAGTATATGCTCCTGACCCCTTTATTCTTTGGCCAAGCTGAACTACCTGCTGTCCGATTGTTCGGAACTGGTATTCGGCTTACAGCATTATCGGGGCGAGGACATTTTCCGGACGGATCGTTTTCCGGCGAATCGCGAGTCCATCTTCGATCCCCAGATGCGCGAATTGTTCTTCCTGCGGTGGCAAGGCTACGATCTTTGCGGACCGATCACCACGTACCAGATCACCGCCTCGCTGCATCGGTTCGAGGAAGAGCGGGCCGATCGCGATTTTCGTCCCGGCCGCAACCCATTGCTGACAAGCTATCGGGGCTTTACGGACGAACAGACGGGCATCACCGGATCGTTCACGACCGACCTGGACCGATTCGGCACGCTTTCCTACGGATTTGATTGGTACCATGATGACATCGATTCCTGGCGAACCGACGTGGATGCCAGCGTCCAGCCGCCGACGGTGACGAGAAGAGCGGGCGAGGTGCCGGACGACGCCTATTACTCTCGCTACGGCGCCTTCTTCCACTGGGACGTCTGGTTGACCGACCGGCTGCTGGCCAGCAGCGGAGTACGCTTCGAGCACGTAACGGCTGGCGCCACCGTGACGGTCGGCAACGTGGCCGACCAGATCGCTCCGCACTATCAGGGCTGGATCGGCCAGATGGGACTGACGTACACCCTGACGCCAAACCTGCACCTGGTGGGTTCGATCAGCGAAGGGTTTCGCGCCCCGAACATCGACGACCTGGCCACCATCAACGAGAACGTCTTTGTCGGCATCCAACTGCCCAATCCCAACCTGTTGCCCGAGACGAGTCTGACTTATGAAGTGGGCGCGAAATGGAATTCCTCGCGGCTTCGCTGCCAGGCCT
>SKVE01000080.1 GCA_007129635.1 Planctomycetaceae bacterium | reverse complement strand
CTGCTTGGCAATCGCCCCGACCACCACCTCGACAGCCTTTTGCGCACCCCTTGAAAGAGCCATGGCGTCCGCCCCGCCTGCGATCATCTTCAGGCCCTCTCGGTAGATCGCTTCGGCCAAAACGGTTGCCGTCGTGGTACCGTCGCCAGCCACATCATTGGTCTTGCTGGCGGCCTCCTTGACCAATTGTGCCCCCAAGTTTTCGTTGGGGTCATCCAACTCGATATCCTCCGCGACGGTCACCCCGTCCTTTGTTACCTTGGGAGTCCCCCACCCCTTGTCCAACACCGCGTTGCGGCCACGAGGGCCCAGCGTACTGCGGACCGCACGGGCCAGCTTCGACACTCCCGACATCAGAGCCTGCCGCGCGTCGTCTTCATAGACCATCAATTTTGCCACGTCCGGAATCCTCCTTTGTAGACAACTGAGAACGTTCAGCCGCCGTGAAGCCATCTCGTGTGCCTTCACACGCCGTTCACGACAGCTCAGATTCTTGTGCGCTTTCTAAGATAGTCCGCAGCGGCCACCATCGACCGAACATTCTGACAGACCATGTATCATGTCCCCTTTGGAAAGCAAGCCGTGTGCCAAGCAGGAATTTCACGGAGTAAGTACTTGCCATTCAGGCACTTACGACGAAAACCGTAGGGGCCGCCCGAGTCGGGCAGCCCATCGGACCGTAGAAGCATGCCATTTTGGCAGATGGATTGGCCTGGCAAGTCGGCGTCATTGGCCAACAGGCGTCCGCGATGTGACCGGGCATTCTGAGATGCCAGGGCGTTTATCTTCGAAGAACCTCTTCCACCGTGTCCGGTTCCGATGGTATCATAGGATGGGCTATCGGAGCGTGCCGTAGACGCTCGGTCTTTTTGGGAAAGCGATGGAGCATGGCGAAGAATAAAGAGAAAGAAGAAGCCTTCGAGGTAGAAGGTACGGTTGTCCAAGCATTGGCTAACACACGGTTTCGTGTCCAGTTGAACACGGGAAACGAGGTCCTGGCCCATGTGGCAGGCAAAATCCGCAAGAATTTTATTCGCATCGTCCCTGGCGATAAGGTTCGCGTCGAACTTTCGCCATACGACCTGACCAAAGGTCGGATCATCTACCGCGACCGCTAGCAGCCCGCATTTCGCCCGTCCTTCCGCTCGCCCCGCCCATCTCCTACGGCATGCCTCTTTTACGCACACACGGCTTGCGACTCGACCGTGAAATACCTGGCTGGGTGTCTGCTGGCCCGTCGTCTTTCGGGGCGATCTATTTTTGCGTAAACTAACGAAGCGCATCGCGGGTAATACCATGTGATGATGGCTCGTGACCGCGCTCGGTCGTTCGATGTCGTTCGGCGGCGTGGCCGTTACTATTTCACAGTTGGAAACAAGGAGTTGTTGATCGTGTCTACATCAGTTCATCGATTGTTGACGTGTGTGCTGGCTTGGGGACTGTTGTCCAGCCCCGTAGCCAGTGCTTGGACGCAGGCGGCCGAGGCAGGGGGCATCCGGCCGGTGATGGTGGTATCGATAGCCAACAGTGACAAAATCCTAGGGGATATCGGGTTTTTGACCGAGACAGCGGGAGCCGGGGATATCGGCCGGTTGGTGGCTTTGATGGCGGCTCCCTACACGGCCGGTCTGGATAAGACGAAGCCGGCCGGGGCCTACTTGCCCGCCGAGGGTCTCGAGCAGATGGATGTCATCGGTTTCGTTGGCGTCCGAGATCTCGATCTGCTGCTAGGCATCCTCCAGGATCAGTTAGGCCAACCCCGTGATGCGGGGGACGGCGTGAAGGAATTGGCCACCGACCAGGGTCAATCGGTATTCCTGAAGGAAGCGGCCGGCTGGGTCTTTTTCGCTCCCCGCAAGGCGCTGCTGAGCGACCTGCCCCGGAATCCCGCCAGGCTGCTGGGCGACATGCCAGAGAATTACACGTTGGCGGTCCGGCTGAATGTGAACAACATCCCGGCGGAAATGCGAAAAATGGCGGTTCAGCAGTTGCGAGAGGGTTTCGAGGAGGGTTTGCGGGGCCAACCGCTGGACGGACAACAAGCCCAGTTGGCCCGGGATATGGGCGAAAGCTGGATGGAATCGATCGTCTCGCTGGTCGACGACTCCCAGCACGTGACCATCGGCTGGCAGGTCGACGCTCAAGATAAAAGCACGTACCTGGACATCAGCGTGACGGCCCAGCCCAAGACGCAACTGGCCCGAGACATGGGGCAAGTACGTGAGTCCTCGTCTGCGTTCTCTGGGGTTTTGCACCCCGGTGCAGCGGCCGGCATGCTGGTCGCGTCGCCCTATACCGAATCGGACATCAAGCAGACGTTAGCCCTGATCGAATTGGCCCGTGCCGAAGCGATGAAAGGACTGGATGCCGACCAAGGCTTGACCAGCCCCGAGGAACGCGAGGTGGCCAAAAAGATCGTCGGCGACCTGCTGGATCTGGCCAAAGAGACGATCGAGGCGGGCAAGATGGATCTGGGCGGTTGCCTGGTGCTGATGCCCGAGGCATTGACGGCCGTGCTTGGCGGTTTTGTCAGCGATGGTAACAAGCTGGCGGCGACCGTCCAGGAGCTGCACGCTTTTGCCAAGACGAAGGACGCACGTACGCCCAACGTGAACTTCAACGCCGCGACGCATCGCGGTGTGACCTTCCATACCGCGTCGATCCCGCTGCCCGACGATGCCGATGCGACCGCACGCCAGGTACTGGGCAATCCGATGGAAGTGGTGATCGGGACCGGCGAGACCAGCGTTTATCTGGCGCTGGGCAAGGACGCTCAAAGGATGCTGGTGGAAATCATCGACACCTCGGCCGAACAAGCCGATACCCTGGTTCCGCCTTCGCAACTATGGATCGCTTTGACGCCCATCATGGAGTTCGTGGCTTCGGTCGACGATAACCCGGTGATCCGCTCGCTGCTGATGACGCTGAAAGCCACCGAAGGCAAGGATCGCATCGCGATGACCGTGCTGCCCATCCCGCGAGGCATGACGGTGCGCATCAGCTTGGATGCCGGCGTGATCACGATGGTCGGCGAAGGCGTACGCGAACTGGCTCCGTTGTTGCAGAACCTGAGTTTTTGATCGGTTCGCCGCGGCGAACGCTGCGGCCCGTTTTCTTCCAAGGCGTCATCCGCGGCGGGTGACGCCTTGATCTCCATGGTTGCGCCGTGATCTCCTCGTTAAGCTGCCGCTTGCCGGAACCTTTGACAATGGCTGATTCCAAGTGTTCTTTCCCCTCGATCCGAACCGAAATCGCCGGTTTGCCCATCTCCCAATTGGTTGCCTGTTACGAGACGCCGGTCTACGTCTATGACGCAGCCGCTATCGAACAGCGTATCGAAGATCTGCAAGCGTTCGATGTTGTCCGTTACGCGCAGAAGGCCAATTCGAACCTGGCGATCTTAGATCTCCTGCGCCGTTGCGGGGCAGTGGTCGATGCGGTCAGTGCCGGGGAAATCGAGCGGGCGTTGGCCGCAGGGTTCTCGCCACACGGAGAACCGCCGCCAATCGTCTATACGGCCGACATCTTCGATCAGGAATCCTTCGAGCTGGTATTGAAGCACGATTTGCACGTCAATTGCGGATCGCCCGACATGATCGATCAATTGGGCCAGGTCGCGCCGGGACGCAATATCACTTTGCGGATCAATCCCGGATTCGGGCACGGTCATAGCCAGAAAACCAACACCGGCGGCCAGCAGTCCAAGCATGGCATCTGGCACGAGCAATTGCCGGATTGTCTGCTGCGAGCCGATCGCCATGGTCTGGGCGTCACCGGCATCCACATGCACATCGGATCGGGGACCGACCTGGAACATCTGGCTCAGGTCTGCGGTGCTCTGCAGCAGGCAGCAGGTACGGTCGGCCGGACCATCACGTCGATCAGTGCCGGCGGCGGGCTGCCCGTGCCTTACCGTCAAGGCGATCAATACGTGCCTCTGGATGCCTATTTCAATTTTTGGGATCAGACGCGGAAAGACTTGGAGCAACAGTTCGGCCATGCGATCTCCCTGGAGATCGAACCCGGTCGTTACTTGGTCGCCGAGTGCGGTTATTTGATCACGGAGATCCGAGCGGTCAAACGCATGGGCGATAACACGTTCTACCTGGTCGATGCCGGCTTCAATAACCTGGCTCGGCCCATCCTCTACGGCGCCTACCACCCGATGTCGATCGTCCCCGCCGATGGAAATACGAAGCGTGAGGAGATCGAGGTGGTCGTCGGCGGTCCGCTTTGCGAATCGGGCGATATTTTCACGCAGGAAGAAGGTGGATTCGTCTGCCGACGCCGCTTGCCCGTCGCGGGCGTCGGCGACTATCTGGTGCTGGAAGTGGCCGGCGCGTACGGTTTCGTCATGGGCTCGAATTACAACTCGAAGCCTTTGGCTGCCGAGGTGCTCGTGCGGGACGGTCAAGCTCATCTGGTGCGGAGCCGCCAGACGTTCGAAGATCTGATCCGGGGGGAACGGATTCCGGGCTCAGGACCCGGTCAACAGTAACTCCCCGAGCGGCACGGCGCGAGCCCCATACCGTTTACTTTAAGGTTTTTCAGCAGACCACTTCAGCCCGAAGACCCGGTGGTTTCCGTCGCCCGAGAAGCTGGCTGTCCGCAGCGCCCACTCGCAAGTGCGCG
>SKVE01000208.1 GCA_007129635.1 Planctomycetaceae bacterium | reverse complement strand
TAGTTCACTGACATTGTCCGAACTCTACGTAGTTTCCAAACCTAGCTCCACCGGTGCGAGACCGGTGGGGGGGAGAGTTAGTTTCCAAACCTAGCTCCACCGGTGCGAGACCGGTGGGGGGAAAGTTAGTTTCCAAACCTAGCTCCACCGGTGCGAGACCGGTGGGGCGGCACGTGCGTAAGGCCGCGCGCCGTTCGAGGCCCATTTCTCGGACGCTCGGATGGCCCAGGCTCCTCGTCACCATCAGCCAACTGAACCAATTGATCCAACAACGCCTGACTCTTGGCGGTGTTTTCGCCCAGACAGGAAGCGATCGTCTCCGCCATCCGGATCTGTTGTTCGAGCAATTCGTGGGCTTGCATGACCGTTTGTGCTTTGAGCCGCGTGAGTTCACGTTCGTGTGACTGGCTGCGAGTGACATTGACAAAGATTCCGACATACTGTTGTTCGCCTGGTAACGGATAAAGAGTCTGATGGCACACCAGGTGGTAGTTCTTGTGTTCCAGCGTCAGCTCCAACTGTTCCAATTGCTCGGCCACCAGGCGTTCAAATGGCTCGGGGTCCATCAGGCAGGAAATGGATTGTCCGCAGGTGGCATCCGAGCATTTGAAGAAGCGACGAAAGGCGGGATTCATGTTCAAGATCCGCAATCGTTGATCGAGGATCACGATCCCATTGGGGCTGGTCTCGATGATGCGGTCCACACGTTGTTCGGCCAGTCGTTTCATGTGCGGCATGCACATTTCCGGTTCAGCTAACCCTCGCGTGACTGCAATGGCCTTGTCGCGGCAACTGGCGTAGCCACACGCCCCGCAGTTCAAGTGGTCCTCCGGCCTTTCTTTTCCGATCCGTTTCAGCACGGATTGAACTCGCCGTTGGTCGATCTGTTGATCGCCGTCGATGGGGCAGGCGGTGAAGTGGACGGACAAGTCCGTTGTCTCCGTATGCCCGGCAATCGTGTCGCGTTCCGCCGCGCCCTGACGAGCGTAATCGAGCAGATCGTCCCGCCGTGAAAACGCGTTCCGTCGATCCAGCATCACGGGCCCGTTAATGCAGCCCTTACGGCAGAAAAGCGGCTCGATCAAGCGGCCATGCTGGTTGGTCGGAATCGCATCGATGGCGGCTTCGACGTCGTCAAAACCGCTGACCGAAACCACGTCGGTGGCCAGGATATCGGTTGCCATCTTTGAAGTGCGCAGGGCACCACCTTCCAAGGCGAACAGTCGAGCGTCCTGCGGAGGCAATTCGTCAAAATCGCTCTCCTCGCAATGCGCCAGATCGACGTTCGCTTCGTCCAACCATTGAGACACTTCGGCGAAAGTCAGTACGGCGTCGATCACGCCGGCCACGTCCGGACGTTGCGCTTCGGCCTTCTTGGCCACGCACGGTCCCAGGAAGACCACGACGATGTCTTCGCCCAGTTGACGACGGATGTGACGACCATGGGCGATCATGGGCGAGACGATGGGCAGCAGATGGTCCACGAGATCGGGCCGATACGTTTCCACGTACCGCACCACTGCCGGACACGCCGTACAGACATGCTGTTGATCGGGACGACTCCGTACCCACTCGGTCGTGCGGTGGGCCACCAGTTCCGCGCCGATCGCGGTCTCGGCCACGTACTGAAACCCCAGCCGGCGGAGTGCCGACGCCAGACGGGTCCGTTGCCAGTCGGAAAACGCGGCGGCGAACGAGGGCGCGATGCTGCAGGCCGCGAGTCGCGCCTTCGAGCAGATCTGCTTGACATAGTCCAGATCGGCTCGATACGACTTAGCCTGCTGCGGGCATTGGCGAATGCACGTTCCGCAGTGCAGGCATCGTTGCTCTTCCACCGACGCCTGGCCATTCCGCATGCGAATCGCCTTGACCGGGCACACGCGTACGCAGCGATAGCAGTCGCGACATCGTGCTTTGTTGGTGAAAACAACTTGTTGTATCAAGGTATTCGTCGACATCTTGTCAGGCCTCAGGAATCAGTTAAGAACCGGAAGGGTATTGCATTCGTCAAGGATCGCCGCCCAAGCGGTCTCCAGCGTGCAATGATGGATGGGATTGCCCTGGATCCGTGCGGTGGGACCACGATCGCAAGCTTCCAAGCAAAAGGTCGCGGTTACCTGAACGCGATCCTGCAAGCCATGTTCGTTGATTCGCTGCGTAAGGGCGCTGAGCAATGGCTGAGATCCTCTCAGGAAACAGCTCGTTCCCTGGCAGACACTGACCTCCAGCTTGGCTTCATGATGGTTTTCCAGGACCGTCAACTCGGAACCGTTCGTTCGGCGTCGGTGTCGGTAATGGGTGTGCAGCATTTGGTGAGCACGAGGTCCGCCGGCGCTTCCCAGCACCGTGTCGTAGCACTCGCTGACCAGATGGTTCTCTTGCGGCTTGTGCAGTTGCAGCATCTTATCCACCTGGTAGAGCGCCGCTGCCCGCTGCCGCTTGGCGTCTCGGGCCAGCGTGATCGGCTGCCCGGCTCCACCGATGCATCCGCCGGGGCAGGCCATGACCTCCACCAGGTCGTAGTCCGCTTCGCCCGCTCGCACTCGAGCCACCAGGTCTGCAGCGTTTTTGAGCCCCTGAACGATGGCCACTCGCAAGGTCATCCCATCCGCCGTGACGGTCGCTTCTCGCACGTGCTGCTGCCCTCGAAGCTCTTCGAAATCGACGTGAGCCAGGTTTTCTCCGGATAGCTGTTCCACGCCATACCGCAGAACCGCCTCGGTCACGCCACCGGCCGCCCCGAAGATCACTCCCGCGCCCGTTTTGAATCCAAACGGCATATCCAACGATTCCGGTTGCAACTGACGGAACTGAATGCCGGCCTCTTGGATCATCGTCGCCAGCTCCTGAGTGGTCAGCACGTGATCGACGTGCGGGCGTCCTTCGGTCCGGAACTTTTCGAGCTTGGCTTCATGCTTCTTTGCCGTGCAGGGCATGATCGACACGACGACCAGGTCATCGATGTCGATCCCCAGTTTCTCCGGCAAGGTATGCTTGGCCAGCGATCCGAACATCTGTTGCGGCGAACGGCAACTGGACAGGTTCGGCAACATGTCCGGACAGAACTGCTGAGCATACTCGACCCACGCCGGACAGCAGGACGTGAACTGAGGCAGTCGTTCGCCGCTGGCCTTGCGTTCCAGGAATTCCGTGCATTCTTCGATCACGGTCAAATCGGCTGCAAAGCCGGTATCGTAAACCTGATCGAAACCCAGGGCTTTCAGCGAGGCGACCAAACGGCCCGTTTCGATACTGCCGGGTTCCATGCCAAACGCCTCGCCAATGCCCACGCGGACCGCCGGCGCGATCTGGACCACGACCGTCTTTTTAGGATCGTTCAATGCCGCCCAAACCGGTTCTGTTTCCGGTTTCGGGATCAAGGCGCCGGTCGGGCAAACGGCCGTGCACAGGCCGCAACTGACGCATTCCACTTCGGCCAAATCGCGTCCGAACGCCGGCGCGACGCTGGCAGCGGCACCTCGATGGACAAAATCGATCGCGCCGACCGCCTGGATTTCCTTGCAGGCGCGAACACAGTCGCCGCACAGGACGCACTTGTTCGGGTCCCGCACCAGCGACGGTGACGAGTGATCCACGGGCAGATCTCGATCGGTTTGCCGAAACCGTACCTCGTTGACACCCAGTCGTCGGCAGAGACTCTGCAGTTGGCAGGAAGTGCTCTTCCCGCACGTAGTGCAGGATTGCGGGTGATTCGCCAGCAGCAGCTCCAACGAGATCTTCCGCAATTCGCGAATCTCTTCGGTGTGAGTTCGTACCACCATGCCGGGCTCGGCCCGGACCGAGCAACTGGCGATGATCCCTCGGCCCTCGACTTCCACCAGGCACAAGCGGCAGGCGCCGTAGACGCTCAGATCAGAATGGTAGCAGAACGTGGGAAGATCGATCCCCGAATTGCGAGCGACTTCCAACAGGCTCCGCTCGCCGTTGATCGGAACGGCTCGATTGTTGATCGTTATCATCGGTTGATTTTTCATGAACATGGTCCTACAGGGCTGGGAGATCAAGTCGCGGCCTGCGCCGCGATTTCAAACAGGATCAAATTCCGACAACCGCATTGAATTTGCAGGCCTCGGCACAAGCACCACAACGGATGCACTTTTCCATGTCGATCGTATGCGGCTTTTTTCGCTCGCCGACAATCGCGTCCACGGGGCACTTGCGAATACACAAGGTGCACCCTTTGCACAAGTGAGCCAGGATCTCGGGCTCGGCCAATGCCTGGCAGCGCCCGGACGGACACCGTTTCTGCAACACGTGAGCCTCGATCTCTTCACGAAAATGTCGCATCATGGCCAATACGGGATTGGGAGCCGTCTTGCCCAAACCGCAGAGCGAGCCCTTGCGAACCGCGTTGGCCACCGTCGCCATCAACTCGAGTGTCCGCGGCGTGGCGTTGCCTTCGATGATGTCATCCAGCATGGCCAGCATCTGCTTGGTGCCTTCGCGGCACAGCACGCACTTGCCGCACGACTCGTTTTGAGTGAACTGCATGAAGAACCGAGCCATCTGGACCATGCAGGTCCCTTGGTTCATGACCACCAGGCCGCCGGAGCCAACCATGGCACCTTCGGACTGCAGCGAATCGAAATCGAGCGGAAGGTCCAGGTGATCCGGTGT